>NZ_DAITON010000007.1:0-38438 GCF_036834105.1 Anoxybacillus sp.
CATAATAAACATAAATGAAAATTTTTTAAAAATTGAGAAATTGTTTATAGTATAATATAATACGAGTGTAAAGACTTCAAACAAGGGGGAGTTTGGGATGATTAAAGTGGAAACGCTACCAGTCATTCAAGGGGATTTTAATTTGAAAAACTATGAAGAAACGTATCAAACGTTTGACTGGTCAGAGACGGAGAAAAACTTTTCTTGGTACGAAACAGGAAAGGTGAATATGGCGTATGAAGCAATTGACCGCCATGTGGAAACATTCCGAAAAAACAAAGTCGCTCTTTACTACCGTGACGCGACAAGAGAAGAGAAGTACACGTTTAAAGAAATGAAAGAGTTTTCGAACAAAGTAGCAAACGTATTAAAAGAAGTGGCTGATGTTGAAAAAGGCGACCGCGTCTTTATTTTTATGCCTCGTTCACCAGAATTATATTTCTCTGTGCTCGGCGCTATTAAACTTGGTGCGATCGTTGGATCTCTTTTTGAAGCGTTCATGGAAGGGGCGGTACGCGATCGTTTAGAAGATAGCGAAGCGAAAGTGATCATTACAACGCCTGAACTGTTGCCGCGAGTGCCTGTCAATGAACTGCCGGCATTAAAATACGTATTTTTAGTCGGAGATGACGTGAAAGAAGAAGGTCCATTTTTCGATTTGAAAAAACGGATGAATGCTGCAAGCAAACATTTCGATATTGAATGGGTTGGACGTGAGGACGGTCTCATTTTACATTATACATCTGGTTCAACTGGAAAACCAAAAGGCGTATTGCACGTGCATAATGCGATGATTCAACATTATCAAACAGCGAAATGGGTATTAGACTTAAAAGAAGACGATGTATATTGGTGCACAGCTGATCCAGGTTGGGTAACAGGAACATCATATGGTATTTTCGGTCCGTGGCTTTGCGGAGCATCAAACGTCATTGTAGGGGGACGATTTAACCCAGAAGCGTGGTACAAGACGATCGAAGACTATGGTGTGACAGTATGGTATAGCGCGCCAACAGCATTCCGTATGTTGATGAGTGCTGGAGACGAGCTCGTGAAAAAATTTGATTTGCGTTCACTTCGCCATATTTTAAGTGTTGGTGAACCGCTCAATCCAGAAGTTGTTCGCTGGGGAATGAAAGTGTTCAACCGTCGCATTCATGATACATGGTGGATGACAGAGACGGGAGGTCAGCTCATCTGCAACTATCCGTGTATGGAAATTAAACCGGGATCGATGGGCAAGCCGATTCCAGGGGTAAAAGCTGCGATTGTCGATGATCAAGGGAATGAGTTGCCGCCTTATCGCATGGGGAATTTGGCGATTAAAAAGGGTTGGCCGTCCATGATGCGCGCTATTTGGAACAATCCACAAAAATATGAGTCATATTTCTTGCCAGGTGATTGGTATGTATCTGGTGATTCTGCGTATATGGATGAGGACGGATATTTCTGGTTCCAAGGACGAATTGATGACGTAATTATGACAGCAGGAGAGCGTGTCGGTCCGTTTGAAGTAGAAAGCAAACTCGTTGAACATCCAGCTGTTGCAGAAGCAGGTGTCATCGGAAAACCGGATCCAGTGCGTGGTGAAATTATTAAAGCGTTTGTAGCTTTACGCGAGGGGTACGAGCCGTCAGAAGAATTAAAAGAAGATATTCGTAACTTTGTGAAAAAAGGCTTAGCAGCGCATGCCGCACCGCGTGAAATCGAGTTTCGTGACAAGTTGCCAAAAACGAGAAGTGGAAAAATTATGCGTCGCGTGTTGAAAGCTTGGGAGTTAAACTTGCCGACAGGCGATTTGTCAACAATGGAAGACTAATTAAAAAAATCGGGCTCGGCCCGATTTTTTTAATTAGTCGATGGTTGCTCTTCGGTCGGTATGTCTATCGGTTGTTCATTGGTTGATTGCTCGGGTAGTGTTGCAGGTAACATACGAACGATATTTGACGGATTTGATTCCAATCCAGCGATATCGACAGCAGTAACATAATATATTCCTTGTTTTAACGGTATGCTTTTTTGTTCTCCTGTACGTATTGTTGCGATGACTTGAAACGTAGCTGTTTCGGATGACGCGTAATATACTCGATAACCAATGACGTCTTGTTCGTGATGTTCGCTCCAGACGAGCGTTGCCCCTTTTTGTTGCACTGCAAGTGGATCTGGTTTTTTACCGTTTTCTTGAAGTGTGTTTGCTACAAATACATGTTTCCACTTGTCGTTTCGAGGAAGCAGTTGGCTCATATCTTTTATATGTTGAATTCCCCATTGTTCAAGCAATGAACCGTCAATCATCACGCCTTCTTTTGTAAATTCCCTCGGTGTTGATGGAAGCGCAACGTATCGTTCCCCGTTCAATTCGATGAAGGCCCCACTCACTAAATACCGATCTTCTTGTTTCGGTACGAAAGCGGTATTGAATAAATCACTTTCTATAAGTCCGAATCGTTTGCACGTTTCTGACGGAAGCAATCCGGAAATGGCACAATATGAACGTTGTACAATGCCACCCGGCATGTGAAATCGCTCTTGTGGCGCAATCAGCTCTGGACGAATGTCGTATGCCCCGTTTATTAATTGCGCCCATAGTAGTAAGTTTCTTTGGGAATACGATAGTCCTTTATACCTTTTTTCGAGCGGCTTTGGTGTATCATATCCCATCCAGATCCCGAATGTAACATTCGGATTTGTTGCTACGAACCAAGCATCTTTCGTATTTTGGCTCGTTCCAGTTTTTCCTGCCCAGTCAGCTGAAAACTTTAGCTTACCGTTCAAAAAGGCGGCCGTGCCTGAGCGAATGACATCGCGCATCATATCAATTGTTAGGTAAGCTGTCTGCGGAGAAAATACTTCGACTTGTTTTGGTTCATGTTCATATATGACTTTGCCGTTTTTATCGACAATTTTTTCAATTAAATAGGCGTCAACGAACTTTCCGCCGTTTGCGAATGTCGCATATGCATTGACGTTTTCCTCTATCGTTACCCCTTTTGTCAAGCCGCCTAGCGCGAGCGATAAATGGCTTGCGTCCCCGGTTGTTAAGCTTGTGAATCCCATTTTCTCTAAATATGAAATAGGGCGTTGGTCGATGATGCGCGCATACGTCCGAATAGCAGGGATGTTATATGATTTTTTGAGTGCATGGCGAACAGATGTTAAACCGTGCGTTTGACCATCTGCGTTTTTCGGACGATACGGCCCTTGCGGCGTCGACATTTCTACATCGATATCTGGAATAACAGACCCCGGCTGAACGATCCCCATTTCCATTGCTGGTGCATAAACAAGAAGGGGCTTCATCGTTGATCCGTTTGAGCGATATGCCTGTGTCGCATGATTTAGCTGCTCGCGTTTATAATCTCTTCCTCCAACAAAGCTAATAATGCGTCCCGTTTTGTTTTCGATGAGCATCGCACCGACTTCTACCGGTTGACGTACGGAAACGATTTGTCCTGTTTTTTCGTCTTTTTTTCGTACGAGTGTATCGCTTCCGAAGTAAGGATATTTTTCTACGATTGCTTGCATGCGCTCATATATATCTTTGTCGATCGTTGTGTAAATCGTGTAACCGTTTTGTCGTAATTGTTTTTCAGCCTTTTCTGCATATTCCCTATATAGTTGATCGTTCGAACGCACATCTTGCCGTTCATAGCCATCTTTTTTGGCTAGTAAATCAATAAAAATGTCTTTTGCACGACGCTCAATTTCAAACGTTAACCACGGGTATTTTTCTATTGGAGAAGGTAAGGAAGAAACAAAATCTTTCGTAATGTCGTATGCAAGCGCTTCCTCATACTGCTCCTTTGAAATATACCCTGCTTTTTTCATGCGTGCTAACACCGTTTTCATACGATTTAAGGCTGGGGACAAGTCGCTTTTTAACTCCCCTTCACTTGTAAATGGTGTATATCGAAACGGGCTTTGTGGCAATCCTGCTAAAAATGCAGCTTGCGGCAATGTTAATTCTTTTGCGTCAACACCGAAAACGCCTTTTGCGGCAGCTTGAACGCCAGCAATATTTCGTCCAGATGCGTTTCTTCCGAAAGGTACGACGTTCATGTATGCCTCTAAAATTTCATCTTTTGAAAAAAATTTCTCAAGCCGTAAAGCAAGTAATACTTCTTTTGCTTTTCGCTCAAATGATACTTCACTTGTTAAAATTTGGTTTTTAACAAGCTGTTGTGTTAATGTACTCCCACCGCTACGTGTTGAGGAGTTTGTTGCTTCTTGAAAAATGGCACGTATAATTGCTTTTGGTACAACCCCTTTATGCTCATAAAAATGTTCATCCTCTGTCGCGATAATCGCTTGAATGAAATAAGGGGACACTTCTGAAAGTTTAATTTCGTCTCGCTCTAAGTCGGAGCGAAAATAGCCAAGATATTGATGATTGGCAAAGTAAATATGCGTCGTTTCTTCATAGTTATAAATATCTTTTTTCATTTCTTTGTACGGAATCGGTTCGGCATCTTTCACAAGTGAAGCGAAATACCCAGCCCCGACACCAAAGGCAAAACTGAACGCGCATAAGCTAGTGATGAATATAATTAAACATACGTTCCAAATGACTTCATATGTGATTGTAAAATGGCGCCATAGCTTTTGCCAAGAAAATCGGACTTGTTTTTCAGACATAGTGACCTCCCATCCGTGTTGTATTTTCATTATTATATCATAATTTGTCTTTTCATATCGGTAAATGTCTAAATTTGTTTCAAGATCTTGACAACGATGAGTGTTTTATGATAAAAGAGGATATACCAACATGTGAATAATTGAGTGATGATCGGAACAAGTAGTGCTTATCTCCCTGCGATCAGAGAGCTAGTGGTTGGTGCGAACTAGCGCATAGATGAGCATGAATTACCTCCGGGAGCATCTTTTGTGAACGGCATAGCATGTGCCAAGTAGCAAAAGACGGTGTCGGCCGTTATGTCAATGAAGTGAGAGAACATCGTTGTTCTCTAAGTAGGGTGGTACCGCGATATAACTCGTCCCTTCATGTGAAGGACGAGTTTTTTTGTTGTGACTATAGACTAGAAAGGGTGATTGCAATGGATTTGCTTCAAGATTTACAATTTCGCGGTTTAATTAATCAAATGACGGATGAAGAAGGTCTGAAAGCATTGCTATCAGAAGAGCAAGTAAAAGTATATTGCGGTTTTGATCCGACCGCGGATAGTTTGCACATCGGTCATTTGCTTCCGATCTTAATGTTGCGTCGCTTTCAACAGGCGGGACACCAACCGATTGCGCTCGTCGGTGGAGCGACGGGGCTCATTGGGGATCCGAGTGGGAAAAAAGCGGAGCGAAAATTGAATGAAAAAGAGACGGTTGCTCATTACAGTGAACGAATTAAACAGCAGTTAAGTCGTTTTTTAGATTTCGAAAAAGAAAATAACCGAGCGATTATTGCGAATAACTACGAGTGGATCGGATCGCTCGATGTCATTACCTTTTTGCGTGACGTTGGAAAAAACTTCGGTATTAACTACATGCTTGCGAAAGAGTCTGTTCAATCGCGATTGGAAACAGGAATTTCGTTTACAGAATTTAGCTATATGATTTTGCAAGCATACGATTTCTTAAAGCTATATGAAATGTATGGTTGTAAATTGCAAGTTGGTGGAAGCGATCAATGGGGGAACATTACAGCAGGGCTAGAGCTCATCCGGAAAACAGAAGAAGATGCCAAAGTATTTGGACTAACTGTCCCACTCGTAACGAAAGCGGATGGAACGAAGTTTGGGAAAACGGAAGGTGGAGCAGTATGGCTTGATGCTGATAAAACATCCCCATATGAATTTTACCAATTTTGGATTAATACAGATGACCGTGATGTCGTAAAATATTTGAAATACTTCACGTTTTTATCACATGAAGAAATTATCGAATTGGAAAAGCAAACAGCTGAAGCGCCAGAAAAACGGGCAGCGCAAAAAGCGTTAGCTGCTGAGATGACGCGTCTTGTTCACGGAGAAGAGGCGTTGCGACAGGCGATCAATATTTCCGAGGCGCTCTTTAGCGGGGAAGTAGCGAAATTAACAGCGGATGAAATTGAACAAGGGTTTAAAGATGTCCCATCGTACGTATGTCATGAACAGGAAGTGGCGCTTGTTGATTTGCTTGTCGCAAGCGGTATTTGCTCGTCGAAGCGCCAAGCGCGTGAAGATGTAACAAATGGGGCCATTTACGTAAACGGTGAACGTGTGCAAGATGTGAATAAAGTTATGACAGACGCAAATCGCATTGAAGGTCGTTTTACAATTATTCGGCGCGGTAAGAAAAAATACTACTTGATTCGTTACGCATAAAAAAAATCCTCTCTGCTTCGGCAGAGAGGATTTTTTTATTAACGTGAGTAGAACTCGACGATTAATGCTTCGTTAATTTCAGCAGGTAATTCAGAACGCTCAGGTAAGCGAGTGTAAGTACCTTCTAATTTGTCTGCATCAAGCGTTAAGTAGTCAGGTACAAAGTTGTTTACTTCAAGCGCTTCTTTAATAATTTGAAGGTTGCGAGATTTTTCGCGAACAGAAATTGTTTGACCTGGTTTCACACGATAAGATGGAATATCTACACGGTTGCCATCAACTAAGATGTGACCATGGTTCACTAATTGGCGAGCTTGACGGCGAGTGCGTGCAAAACCTAAACGGTAAACAAGGTTGTCTAAACGAGACTCAAGTAGGATCATGAAGTTTTCACCGTGTTTACCGGCCATTTTTCCTGCTTCCTCGAACGTTTTACGGAATTGACGCTCGTTTACACCGTACATATGGCGAAGCTTTTGCTTCTCTTGAAGTTGCATGCCATATTCAGATAATTTTTTGCGTTGTCCTGGACCATGTTGACCTGGTGGGTAAGGACGTTTTTGTAATTCTTTACCTGTGCCGCTTAATGAAATGCCAAGGCGGCGAGAAATTTTCCATGTTGGACCTGTATAACGAGCCATAAATGCTCCTCCTTTGTTTTTATTTTTGGTAAAATAAAAACAGTCGTGCCTCACTATTTATCGCCATTTTGTTTTCATGTATCCTCGCCCTAGCAGCTGAGAGTTACACGATACAGCCTCCAGTTAGAGATTTTTCTCTACGGGGAACAAAATGGACATACAAACGTGAGCACAAAGGCTGCAATATTTTACACAAAGGCTATTATAATTTTTTTTTACGCCTGAGTCAATCATTTTTGTATAGTCTTTATGGAAAGGATTATGGTATGATATAATTAATAGGTCCTCAGTTTTAGAAATATGACAGAAACTTTCATTTTTTTATTTATATGGTTCATACATATAAAGAGAGGAAGTATGTGCGGGTGAGTGGAGAAAATGAACGTTCAACAACGCGATCAATACGCCATATTTAAACAAAAGTTTTTTGACTGGTTTTTGACTGAAGAAGATTTTACAGATTTACCTCGCATCATTCAAGCGCTCATCACCTTATTGCAAAAAGAGTTTCATTTGTTAGATATCACCTTTTATGTACTTAACCCGTTTAAACATGCCTTCGAGCCTGAAGTGACGACTGACTGTATGATTAGAAAGCGCCAGGAACACGTCTCGATTCCATTCGATAGTCATCTAAAAGAACGGTTTGACGACGTTATAATTATTGATGATGGAAGCGAGATTAAAACGGTGCAGTTTGGGGTGTATTTTTCAGAAGATTCATGCGGTCTCGTTCGTTTTCGAATACATGAACGGGATATGCTACCAAAGTCGTTTATTAGACAAATGAAACACGACTTTTTAAAAGTATTTGCCCGTATCCGGAAAGTATCTGAAGTATTAAGTGAAGAAAAAAGATATGAACAGTTGCATCGAGCGGCAACAAAAATTCATGCGTCGATGAATATTGGTGATGTGCTTGAAGAAATTGTGAAAACGTTAAAAGACGTGTATCCGACGTTTACGTGCCATTTATTTTTATCATATGATAGTACAACAGACCGTGATTTGCCGATCAAATTGCTTACGTTTGAAAACGAAGACGAGCACATGGGAGCAATGCAAGCGTATGTTACTGGACATATTCAGCTTCATGATTCGCTCGTTCATAAACGATCCGTCATTTATGCGCCAATTAAAGGGGCGCAAGGAATTTACGGCGTAATTGAAATGATTGCTCCAACGGTGATGGAGTTGCCTGAAAGGGAAATTCGTTTCATCTCCTTGTTGGCGAATACGGCCGGTAGCGCATTAGAAAATGCTAAATTATATGAGCAATCTAAACGGTTAATCGCCGACTTACAACTCATTAACGAGACGATCCATCATTTGAATACAAATTTACGATTCCAAGATGCACTAAAGTTTATGATTGAGAAAATCAAAACGTCATTTGATGCGCAGGAAGTCGGTTTTATTCTTTCGCAAGAAAAGGAGCGGAAAGTACTCCCGGGAAGTACGCCGTTTTTCGAATCAAAGGAAGCGAGAATATATGTTGATTTCGTTTTCCGTCGTATTCAAAATGCTCGCGATACTTTATTTTTAGGCGATGTAAAAATTCATGGCGACCATACGAAACGGTTTCGTTCACTTATGGCTGTGCCGATGATGCGCGGCATGATGAAAGGTGTCGCCATCGTGTTACATGAAGAAGCGTATCACTTTTCATTTGATATGTTTAAATTGTTACAGTCGCTCATTCATCATTCTACATTGGCGTTTACAAACGCCGCGTTGCGCGAAGAGCTAGAGCGTATGGTGATTACAGATCGACTAACAGGCTTGTATGCACGCCATTATTTAGATGAACGCATCCAACACTCGATGGAAGAGGATGGTCTAGGCACATTTATTTTAATAGACATTGATAATTTCAAAAAAATAAATGACACGTATGGGCATCAAGTAGGCGATGAAATTATTATTCAAGTAGCGAATATTATGAAAGCGAACATCCGACAAAACGATATTGGGGCACGATGGGGAGGGGAAGAACTCGCCATTTATTTGCCGAAGGTGTCGGTTCATGCAGGTTTATCGATTGCGAATCGGCTTGTGCAAAAAGTCCGAGAATTAACCGATCCACCTGTAACGATTTCGTGTGGGGTATCGTACTGGAAGAAAAATCGCGCTGACTCTGTTAAAGAGTTATTTAATCGTGCCGATGAGGCGTTATATACAGCGAAACGGACAGGAAAAAACCGAGTTGTTGTTCAGGAGTAATATAAAAGAGGCCGCGTTTATCGGCCTCTTTTATACGTCAAGATGGTGTACGAGCGTTTCGACAAACCGTTCTAAATACTGTTCATCCACCTCATCGAAACGGTTTTTCATGGGGCTATCGATATCAAGCACTCCGATGACGCGACCATTTTTGATCATTGGAACGACAATTTCAGATTGAGATGCGGCATCGCATGCGATGTGTCCCGGAAATGCATGAACATCTGCGACGCGCACCGTTCTTTTCTCATTAGCTGCAGTTCCGCACACGCCTTTGCCGAACGGGATACGTACACACGCCGGAAGCCCTTGAAAAGGTCCGAGAACGAGTTCGTTTCCTTCTGCTACATAAAAACCGACCCAGTTGATGTCGTGTAAAAAGTAATTCAATAAAGCTGCAGCATTTGCTAAGTTAGCAATCACATTTTTTTCATCTGAAATTAAAGCTTGTAATTGCTCGATGACAAGCGCGTAATTTTCTTCTTTTGTCCCTGTGTATGCTTGTGTATGAAACATGTTTTTCACTCCTTATACATCAACATATGTTCAATCCCTTGATGAAGTCCAGCGACTGAATGGGCATCCGAGCCGTAAACGAGCGGAACGCCAAGTTCCAATGCTTTTTTGACGACCCAATGGGGTGGATAAGGCTCTAGACAAAGTGGTTTTACCGCCCCAGCACCGTTATAATCAAGCTCTAATTGGCGCAATTTCATTTCTTTTAAAATGCGTGCGATGATGTTAGATGCATCATATTCACACGGGTATGCCCGATGAAACTTTCGGACGAGCGTGATGTGACCGATCCGTTTTGGTTTGTACGGTCCTAAGTCCGCAACAACGGACGCTAACACAGCGTTATAATATGCGTCGTACACTTGTTCAACGGAACCGAGCGAGGCGACGATTTCACCAAACATCTCCTCGTTGTAATCAACACACATATAGCCGTTGCCAACAGCTAAAAAATGAACAGATAAAATGCTATCGTCCAATTGTGGGCCAACTTCATTTAAAAATGCTGTCGTTTCTCGTTCATAACCGACGATGAAATCAACTTCGAGCCCGATGCGAATACGAATATGTCTTTCGTACTGTTTTTTTAATGACTGTAAAATTGATACGTATGATGCTAGTTGTTCCTTTTTCATCGCGCTATCTTGATAAGGGGTGGGATCAATAAACCCTGTCGGAAGCGGTGCGTGCTCGGTGAACGAAATGTCTGTATAACCGAGCGAAATAGCCTTTTCAATATATTCATGTAGCGCATCTTTGCTCCCGTGAGGGCAAAAAGGTGTGTGAATATGTCCATCGCGCACGTTTCATCCCCTCCTTACACGCACGGTTCGACAAAAATCACGTTTTTTAGGAAAAAATTAAAATTTTTGCTCAAAAAATGTTGCTAACATGGTATCATAAAATCATTGAAAAGAAAATGCCTTCTCCATAAAAAAGAAAGATTGACAACAAGGAGGCCCATTATGGAATTTGTAGCGATTAGTGCGCTCCTCGTCATCGGAGGACTTACATATACATATGTGCATCGAAAACGTTTATATAAACGAATTGACGAATTAGAACAATGGAAAATTTCCTTGATGAATCGACCTGTGCCAGAGGAATTGTCTAAAATTAAATCGTTAAATATGATGGGGGAAACAGAGCAGCTGTTTGAAAAATGGCGCAATGAGTGGGACGATATTGTTGCTGTTCAGCTGCCAAATATAGAGGAAAAGTTGTTCGACATTGAGGAAGCGGTTGTCAAATACCGATTTATGAAAGCGAAAGATGCGTTGCAACAAACGGAGCAACAACTGAAAGATATTGAAGGAAGCATTCAACGCATTTTACTAGAGTTACAAGAATTAGTCGGGAGCGAAGAGAAAAATCGAGAAGAAATTGAGCAAATGAAGGAAAAGTATCGTCAAGTAAAAAAAGCGATGCTGACTCAACGTCATGCATTTGGTTGCACAGAAGTTGCGCTTGAGGCGCGATTAAATGCTCTTCAAAACCAATTTCAAACATTTGAACAGTTAACAACAGAAGGGAATTATTTGGCTGCTCGCGAAGTCGTATTGCTTATTCAAAACGAGCTACATGAATTGAATCGTTTTATTGAACAAATTCCCCTTTTATTAAGCGACGCACAAATTGAAATTCCTGCGCAACTCGACAACATTGTCGAGGGGTATCGTGAACTGTTAGACAAAGGGTATGTGCTTGACCATCTTCCGGTTGATAAAGAAGTTGAAGCGATTCGGGGAAAAGTGTCTCAAGTACTTTCATTATTAGAAGAGCTTAAAGTCGATGAAGCAGAAGCGCTTCTTCGTGAAACACAAGAAGATGTCGATACGTTGTACGACTTATTGGAAAAAGAAGTGTACGCTGAACGGTTCGTTCATGATGAAACAGAAAAGATCGAACAAACGCTTTACGATTTGGAAGAAGAAACGAAAGAAACGCGTGATGAAACGTTATTTGTGCAACAAAGCTATCATTTGTCGCAAAGCGACTTAGATAAATATCGACAAATCGAGAAGCAAGTACAACAACTAATGAAACGTTTTATGCTCATCCAAACGAAAATGGCCGAGGAGCGTTTAGCTTACTCGCTTATTCGTGAAGAGCTTGAAGAAATTTTAGCGCAAATTGCTACAGTAAAAGAGAAGCATGCCCAGTTTCGCGAGCATTTATATGCGTTACGCAAAGACGAATTAGCGGCGCGCGAGAAGCTGTCGGAAATGAAAAAGCAGTTATCGGAAGCGATTCGACTTGTGAAAAAAAGCAAGCTCCCAGGTTTGCCAGAGTCTTATATGTTACAAGTGAGTGAAGCACGCGAAAGCTTAACACGCGTTTCCCTTACGCTAGATGGGAAACCATTGAATATGGAGGCGGTTCATCAAGCGTTAGACGAGGCGATCGTTTTTGTGCAAAACGTGTATGATCAAACAAAAGAAATGATTGAACAAGCCCAATTAGCAGAAAGAGTTATACAGTATGGCAACCGCTATCGTCGACGTTTTCAGGCGGTAAAAGAAGGATTAGACGAAGCGGAACAACTGTTTCGAAGATACGAATACGAACTGGCATTACAAAAAGCAATCGCTGTGGTCGAACAAGTGGAGGAAGGGGCATTTGAACGTATTCGAGAGTGGCTAAAAGAAAACGAGTGAAAGGATGTCCTTTCACTCGTTTTTTAACTTACTTTTCTCTCGGTACGTGTGACATGATTTGTTTTGTTTAGTAATAAACCGATGACCCCGCCAATGAGTGCCGGCGTGAGCCAGCCGATTCCTTGTTCAAAGAGCGGCAATGTTTTTTCGTATACATGTAAGATGGACGATACATCAAATCCTGCTGCCTTCAGTCCATCAACGATGCTAACGAGAAACGTACCAGCGAGCGCCCCGATGTAAACGGTTTGTTTTCCCCCGAAATAGTCATGGAGAAACGATAGGGCGACGAGAGTAATGGCTAATGGATAAATAATAATAAGCACTGGAACGGATAACGAAATGAGTTTTGTTAAACCGACGTTTGCGATGAATGCGCTAAAGCCGCTCATGACAATGACGAGCATTCGATAGGAAAGCTTTGGCGAAATTTTCGAAAAATAACTTGCGCAAGAAGATAATAAACCAACTGATGTCGTTAAGCACGCAAGCATAATGATGATCGATAAAATGATTGTACCCGCTTGACCGAATAAATAAGTCGCGGCTTGACTAATGATTTCGCCGCCGTTATTGCGATAACCGATCGCTTGTACGCTCGATGCTCCAATAAAAGCGAGCGATACATACACGAGCGTTAATCCAGAAGCGGCAACGAGCCCGGCTTGAATACAAAGCTTCGTTAATTGTTTTTTATTTGTAATTCCTTTTTGTTGAATGGCTTGAATGACGATGATACCAAAAACGAGTGCCGCAATGGCATCCATCGTTAAATATCCGTCAACAAATCCTTTAAAAAACGGAGCGTTTGCATATGCATCCGTTGGCGGTTGAATGTCTCCCATAGGCGTCCATATGCTTTTGACAAAAAATAAAGTAAGACCGATGAGTAAAAGAGGTGTTAACAACTTGCCAATTCGGTCAACTAATTTTGATGGATTTAACGCTAACCAAAGCGATACGACAAAATAAACAACCGTATACATGGCTAGCATCAATGAGCGATCGACAGTTTCAGACAAAAACGGTGTTACCCCAATTTCGAATGATACAGTTCCTGTACGCGGAATGCCAAAAAACGGACCGATGGCTAAATACATAACGATCGTAAAGATGACACCAAATACTGGATGTGCTCGGCTAGCTAATTGTTGCAAGTCGTTCCCTGTTCTTGCAATCGCGCTTACTGCTAAAACTGGCAATCCGACACCGGTAATTAAAAAACCTGCGATGGCAAGCCACATGTTTTCCCCTGCTGCTTGCCCGAGAGCTGGAGGGAAAATCATGTTACCAGCGCCAAAAAATAAAGCAAATAACATAAAACCGACAGCCATTAAATCTTTTTTCGACATGCTGATCCTCCTTTGTTGTCTCCGTACCAGCCTATATACTACCATACAAAATAAAAATTTTGTTGTTTTTATCAAAAGTTTCAATCTTTAAAATATTCTTTGATTATTTCTTTTTTGAATAAAGATGTGATAATATAAGAAGGCTGTTTGTATACGAACGTAATGGAGGCAAGGGCGATGATGTACTTGGACAATAGCGCCACAACAAAACCGTTTCCAGAAGTATTACAATCATTTTTGAAGGTAGCCAGCGACCATTTTGGAAATCCTTCGTCGCTACATGGACTAGGCATGCAAGCAGAGAGATTGCTCACGCAAGCAAGAGAACAAGTTGCACGTCTTCTTGGCGTCAAACCAACCGAGATTATTTTTACATCAGGTGGGACGGAAGGAAACAATTTAGCGATTAAAGGAGCGGCTTGGCAACATCAAAAACGTGGGCGTCATATCATTACAACGGCGATTGAACATCCATCTGTAACAGAAGCGTGCAAACAGCTTGAACAACTTGGGTTTCAAGTTACATATGTACCTGTTGATGAGCGTGGAATTGTCTCGCCGTTGCACATTGAACAAGCGCTACGTGACGATACGATTCTCGTTTCTGTTATGCATGTAAATAATGAAGTCGGTTCTATCCAACCGATTGAAGAAATTGGCATGTTGTTAAAAAAATATCCGAAAGTGCTATTTCATGTTGATGGAGTGCAAGGTGCGACGAAAGTACCGCTTCATTTGAAACAGGCAAACGTTGATTTATATACGATATCGGCACATAAATTTCACGGTCTAAAAGGGGCAGGCATTTTGTACGTTCGTGAAGGCGTACGTCTTTCACCTCTTTTATCAGGTGGGGCGCAGGAGATGCAACTGCGATCAGGAACAGAAAATGTCGCTGCCATTGTTGCGATGGCGAAAGCGTTGCGATTGTCCATTGAAACATATAGCGAAGCGTCTGCACAACTCGAGCAGATGAAGCGAGCCATCATCGAACATTTACAGACGATAGAAGGCATTGTTGTTCATACACCAGTCGATCACTCTGCTCCGCATATTATTCATTTTTCATTAGAAGGAATTAAATCAGAGGCGTTTGTTCATGAATTAGAAAAACAGCATATGTACGTATCGACAACATCGGCTTGTTCATCGCGTAAAAAAGCACCGAGCAAAACATTGTTAGCGATGGGAGTTGAACAAGCGCGAGCAGAGCGCTCGATTCGAATTAGTTTGTCATACGAGCAACGGGTGGAACATGTTCCAATGATGATTGAAGCAATGAAACGTGCATATGAACGATTAAAAATAGTAGCGAGGGGAACGAAATGACATACGATCATATTGTAGTCCGTTACGGTGAAATGTCGACAAAGGGAAAAAACCGTTTACAATTTGTACGGTGTTTAAAACGAAATGTAGCGAGAAAGTTGAAGCATTTTCCGAATATTGAAATTGAAGCATCGCGTGATCGAATGTACATTCGCTTACATGAAACGCCACCGCAACCTGTTATTGAAAGATTGCGTGAAGTGTTCGGCATACAATCATTAAGTTTAGCGTTAAAAACGGACAGCGACTTACAGAAGATAAAAGAAGCAACTCTTTTCTTTGTGAAACAATTCCCACATGAAGGAAAGACGTTTAAAATATCCGCAAGAAGAGCGGATAAGCAATTTCCTGTAACGACAAATGAGTTAAACTATGAACTCGGCAGCTATGTGTTAAAAAATACAACAGATTTAACGGTCGATGTTCATCATCCAGACATTGATGTTCGCGTTGAAGTACGAAAAGAAGGAACATACATTACTGCATACGATGTGCAAGGAGCAGGTGGTTTACCAGTTGGTACGAGCGGAAAAGCGATGTTGATGCTTTCTGGCGGAATCGATAGTCCGGTAGCTGGATATTTAGCGATGAAGCGCGGGCTGCAAATTGAGGCCGTTCACTTTTTTAGTCCACCGTTTACAAGTGAACGAGCGAAACAAAAAGTCATTGATTTAGCGCAACGTTTGACGGAGTTTGGAGGAACGATTCGCCTCCATATTGTGCCGTTCACAGAGCTACAGCAAGCTATTTATAAACAAGTTCCTGAAAACTATTCGCTCATTTCGACGCGGCGCGCCATGTTGCGCATTACAGATGAAATTCGCAAAAAGGAAAATGGATTGGCTATTGTGACAGGGGAGAGCTTAGGGCAAGTGGCTAGTCAAACGCTTGAAAGCATGGTTGTTGTCAACGACGTCACAACAACCCCAATTCTCCGTCCGCTCATCTCGATGGACAAAACGGAAATTATTTCGCTTGCTGAACGAATTGGAACGCATCATATTTCCATTCGACCGTATGAAGATTGTTGCACCATTTTCACTCCAAAAGCACCAAAAACAAAGCCGAAAAAAGAAAAAGTCATTCATTATGAACAATTTTTACCACTAGATGAGATGATTGCAGAGACCGTTGCCCGCGTCGAAACGATAACGTTGAGACCTGATCAACAGCTAGACGAGCTCTTCTAAGGGAGTATGTATAAAGCTCATTTGTTTTGCACAACCTATCGTTGCGAGGGGGGTGAAAACAGATGGCAAATCGAAATCGATTGCTCGTCCCTGGTGTAGAACAAGCGCTTGATCACATGAAGTACGAAATTGCTCAAGAATTCGGCGTGCAGTTAGGCCCAGATACAACTGCGCGAGCAAACGGTTCTGTTGGCGGCGAGATGACAAAACGCCTCGTGAAAATGGCAGAACAACAATTGAGCAGTCAAAAATAAATATAGCTCGCAAACTCGGTAGAACTTGTTCTACCGAGTTTTTTAGCTTTTAAAAATTTTTAGAAAAGTTATACAAAAGCACTCGATTTTTTTGTATAATTCTTTTGTAATGATATGGTAGGGGGAGAGGAAAATGAATTTAATTGCACCAGAAATGTACAATTTAACGAGTGAATTTGAGAAGTATGCGAGTGATTCAAAACGCGTCGCTTTGAAATGGGAAAGTGAAGCGGGGGAAACGCGAGAGATTACATATGTTGAGCTAGTAAAACAGGCGAACAAAATTGCAAACGCTTTCGTCAGTCACGGATTACAAAAAGGCGACAAAGTGCTCGTTATGCTTCCGCGTCTGTTAGAGGCATATGCCGTATATATTGGAGCGTTGAAGGCCGGCCTTGTCGTCATTCCGAGTTCTGAAATGTTGCGTACGAAAGATTTGCAATACCGAATTTCGCACGGGGAAGTCAAAGGGATAGTAGCTTATTATCCGTATATCGAGCAGTTTGTACCAATTGAAGGAATGGAAAACATCATCACGTTTTCTGTCGGGGGCTCCACTGAGCGCTGGCTCGACTTACATGACGAAATGGCAAAGCAAGGCGATATGTTTGTTACTGTGCAAACATCCCGAGATGATATGGCGTTTTTATCATATACATCGGGAACGACGGGGAATCCGAAAGGGGTTGTGCATACGCACGGTTGGGCATATGCTCACTTGAGAACAGCAGCGAAAAATTGGCTCTGTATTGAAGAAGGGGATCTTGTTTGGGCAACAGCGAGCCCTGGATGGCAAAAGTGGGTATGGAGCCCATTTTTATCAACGCTTGGATGCGGAGCGACAGGTTTTGTGTATCATGGTCGCTTTGAGCCGGAAAAATATTTGCATCTGCTAGAGAAGTACCGTATCAATGTACTTTGTTGTACACCAACGGAATATCGTCTTATGGCGAAAGTGCCGACGATTTCTCAATATAAGTTGCCGCACTTGCATAGTGCTGTATCTGCCGAAGAGCCGTTAAACCGGGAAGTGATTGATACGTTTGAGCGGTATTTTGGTGTTCAAGTTCGCGATGGATATGGACAAACTGAAAACACGTTGCTTGTTGGGGTTATGAAAGGGATGAAAATTAAGCCAGGATCTATGGGGAAACCGACACCGGGGAACCGTGTTGAAATCATTAATGAATTTGGTGAACCTTGTGCGGTCGGTGAGGTAGGAGACATTGCTGTTCATATCGATACACCTGCACTATTTAAGTGCTATTATAAAGATCCGGAACGAACAGCGATGCAATTTCGTGGTGAGTATTATATTACAGGAGATAAAGCAAAAAAAGATGAGGATGGCTACTTTTGGTTCGAAGGTCGCGGTGATGATATTATTATTAGTTCAGGTTATACGATTGGGCCGTTTGAGGTAGAAGATGCGCTAGTGAAACATCCGTTTGTAAAAGAATGTGCAGTTGTCGCTAGTCCAGATGAAATTCGCGGCCATGTGGTTAAAGCGTTTATCGTTCTACGAGAAGGGGTCGATAAAAACGATCCGGACTTAATTCCGCAACTTCAAGAACATGTGAAGCAGCTGACAGCACCTTATAAATATCCGCGCAAAATTGAGTTCGTGGACGATTTGCCAAAAACGACTTCAGGCAAAATCCGCCGCGTCGAACTGCGCGAACGTGAAAGGAAAGCTGTACAAAAATAAAAAAATGGTAAAAAGAGGCGAAGCAACGCCTCTTTTTACAAAAATGTTCGCTTCACTTTTTCCCAAAATGAGTTATCTTTTAACTTCACCGTTTTAATGACTTTTCCACTCAGCTTAATGTCAATTTTTTCGACATGTTGAATGCTTAGCGCTTCATTATCCATTCCGATGATTGGATAGTCGTTTCCGTCTTGCACAACTTTTAATGTCAACTTGCGATTTCCGCTTAAAATAAATGAAGAACCGAGGGTGCGATAACGATTGTTGTTCAACGATGCTAGCTCACTAACTTGAAAGCACGGGAGCATCGGATCGACGACAGCTCCACTAACTGATTTATTATAAGCTGTGCTTCCGGTCGGCGTAGCGATAATCATTCCATCCCCGCGGAATGTTTCAAAATGTAAATCGTCAATAAACACGTCCATGACAAACGTTTTAATAATACTTGAGCGAACGGTGCATTCATTTAAACAGTAAAATGATGTACAATCGTTTACGGTCACATGAATGGTCGGATAGCGACGCACTTCAATTTGCTCCGTTGTCATTGCTTCAATCATTTTTTCCGTGTCGTGAATATGGAAATCGCAATACATGCTTAATGAGCCTAATGTTGAAATACCTGCATATAAGCAATCGTCGCGAAATCCTGTTTTTCGAACAGCTTGTAAAAACGTCCCATCTCCACCTACGCTCACAATAATGTTTGCATATTTTGCATCATCCACGACTTCAAATTCGTACTGTTTAGCGAGTTGAATAAGAGGTTGAACTTGCTTTGTCGTTTCTTCATCATGCTTATGAAAGAAGTACATACGATTACGGCGTTCAGTCATCGTTTTCCCTCCGTTAAAATGTCCTCACGTTTATTTTATCAT
This sequence comes from Anoxybacillus sp., assembly GCF_036834105.1. Taxonomy (NCBI): domain Bacteria; kingdom Bacillati; phylum Bacillota; class Bacilli; order Caryophanales; family Anoxybacillaceae; genus Anoxybacillus; species Anoxybacillus sp. The sequence goes on from NZ_DAITON010000007.1 coordinate 19,066, forward strand.
TTATTTTCCATCCATAGCGAATTTATTCGTTTAATTTTGCTCATTTTTGTCGAAAATGTCATCGGGGAGGAAGTGAAAAGCCGATGATTTTCGTTATTGCCATCATCTTAATTACCTTTTTAACGCTCATTCCTTTTTTATATGTGCATATTACGATTCAATTTCAACATGCACAAGATGACGATCGATTGACGATAGATGTTCGTCTCTTTCGTTTTATTCACTATCGTTTTACTATTCCGCTCATTGAAATATCGAAAAGCGAAGCGGGAATCGTTACAGAAGAAAAAACGAATACAGGAAAAGATAAAAAAACAACGTTTACTGTGAACGATGCTCGTGATCGTTTAGCACAAGTGAGGCAGTTGTTAAATAAAATCGTTCATTTGCATACGATTATAAAAAAGTTTTTACAAAACGTTTATGTTTTACAGTTTCAATGGCATACACAAATTGGTGTCGGTGATGCGGCAAAAACCGCCGTGCTGGTCGGGGCTGGATGGTCGATAAAATATTATGTGGTGGCAATGATAAGTAAATATATGAACGTTTGTATCACTCCTTCCATTTCTATCGTTCCTTTTTTCCAAGGAGCTGTATCGCGTACGTCATTTACATGTATGATCCGATTTCGAATTGGTTACGCTATATTAGCAGGACTGAAGGTCGTTAAACATTGGAAAAAAGACATGTGAGTCACAAATGATGTGGACAGTTGTTAGGAGGAATGAAAATGAATGGACATCCAATTGAAGGATTAATGACGACGGCGATGGAAAATTTAAAAGAAATGATCGATGTCAATACAATTATTGGTGATCCTGTTGAAACACCTGATGGAAGTGTCATTTTAACTGTTTCAAAAGTCGGGTTTGGCTTCGCTGCAGGCGGTAGTGAGTTTATATTAAACAATGGAAACGAACAACAAAAAGAAGCACATCCGTTCGGTGGGGGAAGTGGTGGCGGAGTATCGATCACACCGATTGCTTTTTTAATTGTTAACAGTTCTGGTGTGAAATTGTTGCATGTGGACGAAAGCACGCACTTATACGAGAAAATTTTAGACTTAGCTCCACAAGCGATTGAAAAAATTCAGCATATGTTTGAGAAAAAAGAAAAGCCGAAGCAACAACATAACGGGGCGCCAGACTTTGATATTTAGTATCAATCGAAATAATTGAATTTTTCATCTAATTACGTTATGATGAGCCTGTATCTTATATAAAGAGGAGGCTTACTATGGCGAAGGTTACATTTAAAGGAAATCCTGTCACATTAGTTGGCAATGAAGTGAAAGTCGGTGATGCAGCTCCTAATTTCACGGTGCTTGCAAACGACTTATCGCCGGTGACATTAGACGATACAAAAGGATTTGTTCGGTTAATTAGCGTTGTACCATCAATCGATACGGGAGTTTGTGATGCGCAAACGCGTCGTTTCAATGAGGAAGCAGGTAGCATTGAAGGAGTGAAAGTATTAACGATTAGCGTTGATTTACCATTTGCACAAAAACGTTGGTGCGCCGCAAACGGGTTAGAAAACGTTGTCACACTATCTGATCATCGCGACGTATCGTTTGGCCAAGCATATGGCGTGCTTATTCAAGAATTGCGTCTACTTGCTCGCGCTGTATTTGTCGTTGATCGTAACGATCGTGTGACATATGTCGAGTACGTATCCGAAGCGACAAACCATCCGAACTACGAAGCGGCAATCGAGGCGGCAAAACAAGCGGCGCAACAATAATTGTTTGAGGCTATCTCAAAAAGGGATAGCCTTTTTCGTTTACATTTTCTAAAATAGAATGTCGGACAGAAAGGAGTGAGGGATGTTGGAAAAATTGTTTACCATCATTGATGAAACGGCGACATGGCTTCAAGAAGAATTAAAATGTTCATATTTAGAAGCAGTTGCTGAAACTGGAGAAAATTTATTTCACGGGGATGTATTGCAAGAAGAAGTAAACGAGCTATTAAAAAAACGTTTAAAAAAGGCGTATGAAGCTGTGCATGTACACGAGTGGAAAAATGAACATATTCGCAAAGCGCTGCAATTAGCGATATTAAAAGGAATGAAACAATATGTACAACCACATCATCAAATGACACCAGATGCCGTATCGCTATTTATCGGTTATTTAGTAGATGAATTTACGAAAACATATTTTTCGCTATCGCTTCTTGATCCGGCCATTGGGACAGGAAATTTAATGACAGCGGTATTAAATCAATTAACAAATAAAAAAGTGCGGAGTTACGGTGTAGATGCAGACGATTTATTGTTAAAGCTTGCTTATGTGAATGCGAATTTACAACGACATGAAATCCAATTGTTTCATCAAGATAGTTTGAAGCCGTTGTTTATTGAACCGGTTGATGTTGTCGTTTGCGATTTACCAATCGGATATTATCCAGATGATGAAAACGCTAAATCGTTCCACTTACATGCGAAAAGTGGCCATTCATACGCTCACTATTTGTTCATTGAACAAAGTATTCGTTATACGAAAGAAGGAGGGTATTTATTTTTCTTAATTCCAAATACGCTGTTTACGTCAGATGAATCGAAAGAGTTGCATGCGTTGATTAAGGAAGAGACGTTTATTCAAAGTTTGTTGCAACTTCCGCTTTCCATGTTTAAAAATGAAGCAGCAGCGAAAAGTATTTTTATTTTGCAAAAAAAAGGGGCGCATGCAAAAGCGCCAAAACAAGCGTTGCTCGCCCAGCTTCCTAGCTTTTCGAATAAGCAGGCGATGCAAGCCATGGTGCTAAAATTCGAACAATGGCTAAAAGAAAATCGTTCATAACCTTCTGAATATAACAAATATGTGAAGAAAACGTTTTCGTAACGTTTGTATACTTGAAAAGAGCGATGAACGACCCGTAAAATGAGAAACGTACCGATGAAATTCGCATAGTTGCATACAATAATTGTGAACGATGTTAAAGGAGCTGTTTAGTCAAATGCCAAAAGTTATTGCTATTAACGCGGGAAGTTCGTCGTTAAAGTTTCAATTGTTCAACATGCCGAGCGAGGAAGTGTTAACAAAAGGTGTTGTTGAGCGAATTGGTTTTGAAGATGCGATTTTTAATATGACCGTAAATGGTGAAAAAATAAAAGAAGTAACTTCTATTCCGGATCACGCAGTTGCGGTGAAAATGTTGCTCGATAAATTGCTTGAGCTTGGTGTCATTCAATCGTTCGATGAAATCGAAGGAATTGGTCACCGCGTTGTGCATGGTGGTGAGAAATTTAGCGACTCTGTTTTAATTACAGACGACACGTTAAAAGAAATTGAAGATTTATCTGATTTAGCTCCGTTGCACAACCCAGCGAACGTGATCGGCATTAAAGCGTTTCGTGAAGTTTTGCCAAACGTGCCAGCTGTTGCTGTATTCGATACAGCGTTCCATCAAACGATGCCAGAACAATCGTTTTTATACAGCTTGCCATATGAGTATTATGAAAAGTTTGGTATTCGTAAATACGGATTCCATGGCACGTCCCATAAATATGTAACGCAACGGGCAGCGGAGTTGTTAGGGCGACCAATTGAACAACTTCGTCTCATTTCTTGTCATTTAGGAAATGGAGCGAGTATTGCGGCGGTTGAGGGCGGTAAATCGATCGATACATCCATGGGATTCACGCCGCTTGCCGGTGTAGCGATGGGAACGCGTTCCGGTAACATTGACCCAGCGTTAATTCCATATATTATGGAGAAAACAGGTAAAACAGCAGAAGAAGTCATTGATATTTTAAATAAAAAGAGCGGAATGCTTGGCTTAACTGGTTTCTCGAGCGATTTGCGTGATATTGAAGATGCGGCTTCAAAAGGCGATCGACGTGCAGAGTTGGCGCTCGAAGTGTTTGCTGGACGAATCCATAAATACATCGGTTCGTATGCGGCGCGCATGTGCGGAGTTGATGCCATTATTTTCACAGCAGGCATTGGTGAAAACAGCGATGTCGTACGCGCGAAAGTGTTGCGCGGACTTGAATTTATGGGTGTCTACTGGGATCCAGCATTAAATAAAGTGCGCGGCAAAGAAGCATTTATTAGCTATCCGCATTCTCCAGTAAAAGTATTAGTGATCCCAACAAATGAAGAAGTAATGATTGCACGAGATGTGATGAGATTAGCGAACTTAGTGTAAAAAAGGTGTCCGTACGGGCACCTTTTTTACATTTTTATTGATGTATGCGATTTGTAACCGTCTGATTCATCCGATACCAAATCCATAAATCGTTAATCATTGAAGCGAGCGAGGCGATTTCGGAATTGAGCATACATGAGCGAGCAAAATCATTTTCTTCTCCGAGTTGCCTTTGTTTTTCATTAATTTGTTGCTCAATCTCAATAATTCGGTCAGGAATTTTCCCGCGAATCGTTTCCCATTCTAATAAAATGGCCGCTTGTTCCTCTTTCGTGTACATTTCCCATTCCTTCTCTAAATGTGGCAGACGGATGCCTAGCCGCTTGTCATATACAAAATATGCGCTCATTTCATTCTCCCATCCTTTTTGCTTACTAATTCTTATTTTAATCAAAAAAGTTATTGAAAAAAAGAAAAATAGCTGTTACATTATTAATATGCGAAATGAATAAATATTAAATTATTAGTATTTTTATTCTTTAGGGAGGAACGATCATGGCAAATCCAAAAGTAGTGCTCGCTTATTCTGGGGGATTAGATACGTCAGTTGCTATTAAATGGCTACAAGAACAAGGATATGATGTAGTTGCTTGTTGTTTAGACGTAGGAGAAGGAAAAGATTTGGAGTTTGTGAAAGAAAAAGCGTTAAAGGTTGGAGCTGTTCAATCATATATGATTGATGCAAAAGAAGAATTTGCGAATGAATATGCGCTTATCGCTTTGCAGGCTCATGCCCTTTACGAAGGAAAATATCCGCTCGTCTCTGCGTTGTCCCGTCCGTTAATTTCAAAGAAGCTCGTTGAAATCGCTGAACTAGAAGGTGCTGTTGCTGTTGCGCACGGTTGTACCGGAAAAGGAAATGACCAAGTGCGCTTTGAAGTATCGATTCAAGCATTAAATCCGAATTTAAAAGTCATTGCACCTGTTCGTGAATGGAAATGGTCGCGCGAAGAAGAAATTGAATATGCGAAAAAACATAACATTCCGATTCCGATTGACTTAGATAGCCCGTTCTCGATCGATCAAAACTTATGGGGGAGAAGTAACGAGTGCGGCATTCTAGAAGATCCATGGGCAGCACCACCAGAAGAGGCGTATGAATTAACAGCTGCACTTGAACATACACCAAATGAGCCGGATATCGTTGAAATTGGTTTTGAGCAAGGAATACCAAAAACGATTAATGGAAAGGCGTACTCGCTTGCAGCGCTTATTCTTGAGCTTAATGCGTTAGCTGGAAAACATGGCGTCGGCCGCATCGACCATGTGGAAAATCGACTTGTGGGCATTAAATCGCGTGAAGTATATGAATGTCCAGGAGCGATAACGCTCATAAAAGCACATAAAGAGCTAGAAGACTTAACGCTTGTGAAAGAAGTCGCCCATTTTAAACCAGTCATTGAACAAAAAATAGCGGAAGTCATTTACAACGGCCTTTGGTTTTCACCATTAAAAGATGCGCTCGTCGCTTTCTTAAAAGAGACACAAAAAAATGTAACAGGTGTTGTACGTGTGAAGTTATTTAAAGGTCATGCAATTGTAGAAGGACGGAAATCGCCGTTTTCGTTATACGATGAAAAGCTAGCAACATATACATCAGAAGACCAATTTGACCATCAAGCAGCCGTCGGATTTATTTCTTTATTTGGCTTGCCTACGAAAGTATATAGCATCGTCAATAGCCAAAAGAAGGTGAACGTGTGAAAAAGTTATGGGGTGGACGATTTACAAAAACAGCTGCACAATGGGTCGATGACTTCGGAGCATCGATCCATTTTGATCAACAGCTCGTTGAAGAAGATATAGAAGGAAGCATCGCCCATGTGACGATGCTCGGCGAGTGTGGTATTTTACCGAAAGAAGATGTCGAAACGATTAAAAAAGGGTTAACAAAGTTATTAGAGAAAGCGAAAAGCGGAGAACTTTCCTTTTCTGTTGCCTATGAAGATATCCATTTAAACATTGAAAAAATGTTAATTGATGAAATTGGTCCAGTTGGAGGAAAGCTTCATACTGGAAGAAGTCGAAACGACCAAGTCGCGACAGATATGCATTTATATTTGCGAAAACGAGTTATCGAGATTATCGAACTTATTCGGCAATTGCAACGTGTGCTTGTTGAAAAAGCAGAGCGACATGTGGAGACGCTTATTCCGGGCTACACGCATTTGCAGCGGGCACAGCCGATTTCATTTGCTCATCATCTCATGGCATACGTATGGATGTTTGAACGCGACCGTGAACGGTTTACAGAGTCGTTAAAGCGCATTAACAAATCGCCACTCGGTGCTGGAGCGCTCGCAGGGACGACGTTTCCGATTGATCGCCATTTGACCGCTAAACTTCTTGGCTTTGACAGCATATATGAAAATAGCTTAGATGCGGTGAGCGACCGGGACTTTATTATTGAATTTTTAAGTCATAGTTCTATGTTGATGATGCATTTATCCCGTTTTTGTGAAGAACTTATTCTTTGGTCGAGTGAAGAGTTCAAGTTTATTGAAATAGATGATACGTTTGCGACAGGAAGTAGCATTATGCCACAAAAGAAAAATCCAGATATGGCTGAACTTATTCGTGGAAAAACGGGGCGGGTGTACGGTCACCTTGTGGCGTTGTTGACCGTCATGAAAGGGCTGCCGCTCGCTTACAATAAAGATATGCAAGAAGATAAAGAAGGGATGTTTGATACCGTTCAGACGGTGATCGGTAGTTTAAAAATTTTTGCGGGTATGATTGAAACGATGACCGTTCGTGTAGACGTGATGGAAAAAGCGACGAAACAAGATTTTTCAAATGCGACAGAACTAGCAGACTATTTAGCAAAAAAGGGCGTGCCGTTTCGCGAGGCGCACGAAATCGTTGGGAAGCTTGTGCTTACATGTTTAGAGCGAGGAATATTTTTAATGGATTTGCCGCTTGATGTATGTCGCCAAGCTTCGCCTTTATTTGGAGAAGATATTTATGAAGCGCTTGATCCGCACACTGCAGTGAATCGCCGCACGAGCGCGGGGGGCACAGGATTTACAGAAGTGAGAAAAGCAATTGAAAAAGTAAAACAAATGTTAGAGGCATAAAAGCAAACGCTTTTATGCCTCTATTTGTTCAGGTGTGCGTACGACAAGCACGTCGCATTTAGCATATCGTGTAATATGTTCAGAAACGCTTCCGATGAAAAATCGCTCGACTGCGCTCATTCCTGTCGCGCCGCAAACGATTAAATCAACTTCATACTTTGGAGCAACTTCTTTGGAAATTTTCACTTTTGGGGAACCGTATTCGATGTCTGTGACGACTTCTTTCACTCCTGCATCGATCGCCTGTTTTTCGTATGATTGCAATAATTCTTTCGCAAACTTTTCTGCTCGCTCGGCAACTGTACGATCGTATGCTTCGATCGTTGCGAACGAACGAACGTCGATAATGTGCGAAAGAACAAGTGAAGCATCGTTTCGTTTGGCGATTTCAATCGCTTTTTTAAACGCCCATTCCGCTTCTTTTGAGCCATCGACGGCGACCAAAATCTTTTTGTACTTGTACATAGCCATTCCCCCAATAAAAAATTTTCCTTCCAATTCAAGTATATCATTTTTTGTAAAACAAACACTACGTATTGTCGAAAAATTTATGACAAAAGGAGTGAATATTGATGCGAGAAAAAGAGCAAAAAGAACAACTTTATTACGATGAAGAAGGGATCGCACAAGTGACTGAACAAATTACAGACGCATACATTAGCGGCGTCATTGAACAAGACGATGAACAAAAGAGGCGATAATGCCTCTTTTGTTCATTGCTATGATCGAGCATAAAATGTGTTTTCCTCCGTCAGTTTGTAGTACGATAAACGTAGCAAAGCATGGATGGAGGGATAATTAGTGAGGCATGCGATTGTAACGGCAGGAACGAAAGGACTGGGAAAAAAAGTGACGGAACGTTTTTTGGAAAAAGGATGCGCTGTTACCGTCCATTATCGAAGCGACATCCAGGCTGTTGAATCGTTAAAAGAAGCATATCGCCATTGTGAAGACCGACTTCATTTTGTGCAAGGAGATGTGACGAAAAAAGAAGATTTAGTTCGCCTTGTGAATGAAGCGTTTGCGAAATTTGGCCGCATCGATTATTTAATTCATAACGCAGGTCCTTACATATTTGAGCGGAAAAAGTTAGCGGACTATACGGATGACGAATGGTATGAGATGATTGAAGGGAATTTAAGTGCGATGTTTCATTTGTTTAAACAAGTTGTTCCGATTATGCGCGCTCAACATTTTGGTCGCATCGTAACATACGGTTTTCAAGGGGCGGACCATGCGCCAGGGTGGATGTATCGCTCAGCGTTTAGTGCAGCCAAAGTTGGACTTGTATCATTAACAAAAACGATCGCTTTTGAGGAAGCAGAGCATGGCATTACAGCGAATATGGTTTGTCCGGGAAATATTATTGGAGAAATGAAAGAAGCAACGATTGCGTATGCTCGTCAACAGAAAGATGAGATGACCCCTATTGGTCGCCCGGGTACAGGGGAAGATATTGCACGAGTTGTTGAGTTTTTATGTGATGATTTTTCAGATATGATTACAGGAGCTGTGATTGAAGTAACGGGCGGGCTTGATGTCATTCATCGGTATCGGAAATAGGCTGCCAACATGACAGCCTATACAATTTGTAGTTCTTTCGGATATGTTGTTAATGTGAGCGGTCCTTTTTCAGTCATATACATGTCATCTTCAATGCGTACGCCACCGACAGATGGGACGTAAATGCCAGGTTCAATAGTAAATACCATTCCAGCTTGAAGAGGGGTCGTGTTTGATTCATTCATCGAAGGGTATTCATGAACATCGATGCCGAGTCCATGTCCGATGCGATGAGGAAAATACTCGCCATACCCTTCTCGTTCAATTCGCGAACGGGCAGCTTTGTCGATGCTTCCAATTGGAGCACCGATTTGGCAAGCGGCAATGGCTGCTTGTTGTGCTTGCAACACCGTATTGTATATACGTCTTTGCTCTTCTGTTGGCTGTCCAAATACGACGGTGCGCGTAATGTCAGAACAATAGCCATCAAGCACGACACCGAGGTCAAACAAGACAAAATCACCCGTTTGGATGCGATTCGTTCCTGGAATACCATGAGGATGCGCGCTATTTGTTCCAGCAAGCACCATCGTGTCAAAAGCCATCGTTCGCACCCCTTTTCTTTTCAACTCATATTCAATGGTTGCGACGATTTCTAACTCTGTTTTTCCTTCTTTTAGGGCACGGACGCCAACATCGACACCAAAATCAGCTAGCTCAGCTGCTTGACGGAGCGTTTGCAGCTCCTTTTCATCTTTTGTCATTCGTAATTCATGTAGCGTATCGGTCAAATCGAAAAACGATGCATGTAAAAAACATGTTTGAAGTCGTTCGAGGCGATTGACTGTTAAATGACTGTTTTCGATACCGATACGCTCATTTTGTACATTTCGTTTACTTAACTCGTTACTTAACATATGCCACGGATCGTGAACGTCATCATAACTAACAATTCTATACGCCCACCCTGCCTGTTTTGCTTGATTTGCATCCATTTCGGGACAAATAAGAAACGGTTCTTCATCTGGAAAAATGACAATGGCTAGCAGTCGTTCATGTGGGTTGCTGTAAAAGCCACTAAAATAAAAAACGTTTGCCGTTGATGTAATGAATGCCCATGAGCCATTCGTTTCTTTCAACTTTTGTTGAAGCTTACTTATTCGTTCCATGATGTTCACATCCTTTCTTTTTCAGCTTATCATGAACGAAAAAAGAAGGAAATAGTGATCAAATGAAGAAACAAAATTATGTCAAAAACAAAGAAAGGAGAATAAACGATGAAACTTACTTATCACGGACATTCTGTTGTTAAAATTGAAACGAACGGCAAAACGATTTTCATTGACCCATTTATTACGGGGAATCCGCTGACAGACTTAAAAGCGGAAGATGTTCATGTCGACGTCATCTTATTAACACACGGACATAATGATCACGTGGGCGATACGGTTGCATTAGCGAAAAAACACGATGCTCTCGTCATTGCTCCTTATGAATTAGCCACGTATTTAGGATGGAAAGGTGTTCGCGTTCACCCGATGCACATCGGTGGATCGTTTTCTTTTGATTTTGGAAAAGTAAAACTGACGCAAGCGTTTCATGGCTCAAGCTATGTAGAAGAAAATGAAACGATCGTTTATACAGGAATGCCAAGCGGTATTTTGTTTAGCGCGGAAGGAAAGACGATTTACCATGCGGGGGATACAGCGTTATTTTCTGATATGAAGCTCATCGGGGAAATGAATGATATTGATGTTGCCTTCTTACCAATTGGCGATAATTTTACGATGGGACCAGAGGATGCGGCAGTTGCGGCGAGATGGTTAAAAGTGAAAATAGCTGTGCCGATTCATTACAATACATTCCCGGTCATTCAACAAGATCCGCAACGATTTGTGAAGATGATCGATGGTGTGGGGCGCATATTGCATGTTGGCGAAAGTATTGAGCTGTGAAAACGCTCATTGAATGCGGTCAAGCACACCCTTATAATAAAAGTAACAAACTGTCGAAAAAGGGTGGGGCAACTTGACGATTACGAAGCATGAACAAATTTTACAATATATCGAAACGTTACCAGTTGGGGAAAAAATATCTGTTCGCCAAATTGCGAAAGAAATGGGAGTAAGCGAAGGAACAGCATATCGTGCTATAAAAGACGCCGAAACAAAAGGATACGTCAGTACGATTGAGCGCGTCGGAACGATTCGAATTGAACAAAAAAAGAAAGAAAATATCGAAAAGCTAACGTATGCGGAAGTTGTCAATATTGTTGACGGGCAAGTGCTTGGGGGAAAAGAAGGATTACATAAAACGTTAAATAAATTTGTGATCGGTGCGATGAAGCTTGAAGCAATGATGCGATATACAGGTGCGGGGAATTTATTGATCGTTGGCAATCGGACGAAAGCGCACGAACTAGCGATTGAAGCGGGCGCAGGCGTTTTGATTACAGGTGGTTTTGATACGGAAGAGCATGTGAAAAAATTAGCGGATGAGCGACAATTGCCAATTATTTCAACAAGTTATGATACGTTTACAGTTGCGACGATGATTAACCGAGCCATTTATGATCAGCTCATTAAAAAAGAAATTGTTCTCGTCGAAGATATTTTGACGCCATTTGAAAAAACGGCATATTTATATGTAACAGATCAAGTAGAACGGTGGTATGAGTTAAATCGAGAAACGAAGCATAGTCGCTTTCCTGTAATTGATCAACAATTAAAAGTGCAAGGTATTGTGACGGCAAAAGATATTATGGGTTACGAGCGTGATGTGCCGATTGAAAAAGTAATGACGAAACATCCGATTACAGTAAGCGGAAAAACGTCTGTCGCTTCCGCTTCGCATATGATGGTGTGGGAAGGAATTGAAGTATTGCCCGTTGTTGATGAATACAATCGGCTACAAGGAATCATTAGCCGACAAGATGTATTAAAAGCATTGCAACTCGCACAACGCCAGCCACAAGTCGGTGAGACGATCGATGATATTGTCACCACCCAGTTTTTAACCGAAACGGTTGACGGTGTTTTTCGCTGTAACATTACTCCGCAAATGACAAACCATTTAGGGACGTTATCGTACGGGGTGTTTACAACTATTGTGACCGAGGCGGCTACGAGGGCTCTTCGCCTCCATAAGCGTGGAGACCTTGTTGTCGAAAACATTACAATTTATTTTATTAAACCTGTACAAATTGATACGGTCATCGATATTAAGCCAAAATTATTAGAAATCGGTCGTAAGTTTGGAAAGGTGGACGTCGAAGTATTTAATGAAGGAACGCTTGTCGGAAAGGCGTTAATGATGTGTCAATTACTTGAACGACAATAGGCTGCATGTAGCAGCCTATTTTGTTTCTTCCGCCTCTTTTACCGCAAGCGGAAAATAGTAGCGATGAGCGCGATAGCCTGACCATATGCTTCCCGCACCAACGAGGAGAAAAACAATGCCGACAATGAGCGAGACAGTTGAGCGATGAATGAGAAATTGGTTAATTGCAAAGAAAAATACAAACGAGCCGAGCGCTATGCTTGATTTCGCACTAATCCATTTCCGCTCCATCGGCTTTTTACTGCGAACATATTTGATTTTGTAATACAAATAAAACGACAACGAAAAGACGATAAGTATAACAAATATTAGCATATCTAGCCCTCCAACATAAAAAGTTGTTGCGTGATTATTTTACATCTTTTCGAATCATAATAAAATATGTTTTAATGGAGAAAAAAAGGGAGAAGCGCCATGGAACAAAAAGTTTTGGAAATTATTGATCATATTGAACAGTTTGACACAATTATTATTCACCGTCACGTTCGACCAGATCCTGATGCGTACGGCTCGCAAGGAGGATTAGCAGAACTAATTCAAGCGTCATTTCCAGAAAAACGAGTATATACGGTTGGAAAAGACGAACCGTCGCTCGAATTTTTGCGTAAAATGGATGTCATCCCAGATGAAATGTATCATGATGCTCTTGTGATCGTTTGCGATACGGCGAATGAAGAGCGTGTATGCGATCAACGCTATAAGCTCGGAAAGAAAATTATTAAAATCGATCATCATCCAAATGAAGATCCGTACGGTGACATATTATGGGTAGATACGAGTGCTAGCTCGGTTAGCGAGATGATTTATGAGCTATATTTAATGGGAAAAGAGCGCGGCCTTGTTTTAACGAAAGAGGCAGCTCGCTTAATTTATGCTGGCATTGTTGGCGATACAGGTCGTTTCCTCTTCCCAAGCACGAATCCGAAAACATTTAAGTATGCGAGCGAGCTAATCGAGTACGGCTTTTCTTTTGTTGATTTGTACGAGCAACTATACCGAACAAAATTATCGATTGCTCATTTAAGTGGGTATGTGTTGCAACATTTCGAGCTGTCTGAACACGGGGTTGCCCATATTATATTAACGAAAGAGCTATTGGATCAGTATGATGCGACGCCAACAGAAGCTTCACAACTCGTCAGCGTGCTTGGAAATATTGAAGGAATAAAGGCGTGGGTATTTTTCGTCGAGGAAGATGATCAAATTCGCGTTCGTCTTCGCTCAAGAGGTCCGATCGTCAATGAAGTAGCTAAAAAATATCGCGGTGGAGGTCATCCGCTAGCAGCAGGGGCGTCCATCTATTCGTGGGAAGAAGTAAAACACGTATTGGCTGACTTAAATGAGGTATGTAAGCAACAGTAGAACATATCTACTGTTGCTTTAATTTTATTTCAATCGATACGTTAGTGAAAAATAAAATCGTTTCGATATCGAGACGGTACGTTCGATTGTCAATGACGTATGTTTTATTTTCAATTGCTTTTTTTAATAGCTCTTTGCTTTTATATACTGTTTCAATATCTTTCGCTGTAATATGTTGAATGTCTTTTTTTATATTTTCTTCAATGCGAAATGTTGTGTACGTATCGATGCCGTAAGATTGGGCGTTAATTACTTTCACATCAATCGATTGAATCATCAGTCGCTTTTTATTTTCTTCATTCAGCTGAACATAATCTTGTTGCCAAATGTTTAAATCATGCTTTAGCTGCGCAATGATTTCTTGCTGAGTTTTTAATTGGCGTACTTGTTTCTCTTGCAAAATGCCAAACATTTGTGCGAAAATGATCCAACTAACGATTGCACCAATCATGGCTCCAGCGAAAAATCGTTGCCAGCCCGGATCACGTGCATATGGTGGAACTCTCATGCGCTATTCTCCTGTGTAAACCAGCGAATGAACGTCATACCTGTTTGGGCGCCTCCAGTCGCTGATAAAATCAGCAAAAACTGTTTAATGACATCGCGTGTTTCCCCTTGAAAAAAGCCGCGTTCCACGCTATAAAACGTATCGAACGTCCCACCAATCGCCGCAATTAGCGCCCAAATTTTTAAACTGCTTGCGAATCGGTACATCATTGTTAGCGGTGGTTCACCAGATAAAAAAGCCCCAAATCCGCCAATGAATGCTCCTCCTACTAACACACCTAAAGCGATGAAATAGCTTTGAATAAAAGCAGGCAAAAATGCTGTTTTCATCTCCATCTCGCTCACTCCTTCTGTATACTATGTATATGGGACAAACAAGAAAGGTATGTTTTGCTTTTTTGCTTTTCTGCCGACTATAATAGAAAAAAATAGAAAAGGTGGGGGACACATTGTCGTTTATCCATCTACAAGTGCGAAGTGGTTATAGTTTATTAAGTAGTACAGTGAAAATGGAAGAGCTTGTCACACGCTCATGCGAGCTTCAATTTTCCGCTATTGCGTTAACAGATGAAAACGTATTGTATGGCGCCGTTCCGTTTTATAAAGCGTGCCAAGCACATGGAATAAAGCCGATCATCGGTATGATTGCAACGATAGTTGATGAACACGAAGACGAGCTTGTGTTGTTAGCGAAAAACAATTACGGGTATCGCCAGCTTGTACATATTGCGACGACGATTCAAATGAATGATGGAAAAGGCATTCCTTTATCTCATTTTTCTCGTCACACGAGTGAATTAATTGGTATAACAAGCGGCGTACGTGGACGAATAGAACAACATTTGTTAAACGGAGAAATCGCTCAGGCGGAAGCGCTCGTTCAAACGTATACAACCATTTTTCAGCCAGGTGATTTTTATATCAATATTCAACAACACGGGCTGCAAGAGCAAGCGAAATTGTTCCCGCTACTTCTCGAATATAGTAGACGTTGGAACGTTCCACTCGTTGCGACAAACGATGTGCGTTACATATATCAAGAAGATGCGCTTGCTTATGAATGTTTGCTTGCGATGAAGCACGGGAAGAAAATGACCGATTCGAGCCGTCCTCGTTTGGCAGCAAATGAATATTATTTGAAAAGTGCAGATGAAATGGCTGCCTTATTTCCCATGTGTGATGAAGCGGTGAAGGAAACGATTCGCATTGCAGAACGATGTCATGTGGAGTTTGAGCATAAACAATGGTTTATGCCGCGCTATCCTGTTCCCTCAGGGACAACAGCTGATGAACATTTACAATCGTGGTGCTGGGAGCAATTGACGAAACGTTTTCCAAATCGTCCGCAACCGTACGTTGAGCGATTACAATACGAACTACAAATCATTCAACAGATGAACTTTAGCGACTATTTTTTAATTGTGGCCGACTTTGTTCGCTTTGCCCGCGAGCAAGGCATATTCGTCGGGCCAGGGCGCGGGTCAGCGGCAGGTTCGCTCGTTGCTTACATACTCGGCATTACACAAATCGATCCGTTGCAATATGGACTTTTGTTCGAACGTTTTTTAAATCCAGCTCGTTTATCACTCCCTGATATAGATATTGATTTTCCTGACGATCGTCGTGAAGAAGTGATTCGTTACATTGAACAAAAATATGGAAAAGACCACGTTGCACAAATTATTACGTTTGGAACGTTTGGAATGCGCTCAGCGATTCGCGAAGTCGGTCGTGTGTTTGATGTAGATGAACACGACGTGCAACAAACGTTACATATCGGGCGACTCGATCATACACGGCCATGGCATCGCGTGGTGCAACGTATTGAAGGATTGCCAAAGCATACGTCGATTCATGCTGCCGGCATTGTCATTAGCCCATGCCCATTAACGGACATCGTTCCTCTTCAAAGTGGACAAACGACAACATATGTGACGCAATATGCGATGGATGCGCTTGAACAAATAGGACTATTAAAATTTGATTTGCTTGCATTGAAAAATTTAACGACGATCGAGCAAATGATAGAAAGTATTGAAAAACGGACAGGACGTCGTTTACGTTTTGACAACGTGCCGCTTGATGACGAACAAACGTATGCTCTTTTCAGCCAAGGGGATACATTTGGCGTATTTCAGCTTGAGTCAGAAGGAATGAAGCGGGTATTGCGCGAATTACAACCGACAACGTTCGAAGATATTGTTGCAGTAAACGCTTTATTTCGTCCAGGTCCGATGGAGCAAATCCCAACATACATTTCTCGCAAACATCGTCGTGAATCGATCGTTTACATGCATGATGATTTGCAGCCGATTTTGCAGTCAACATATGGCGTCATCATTTATCAAGAACAAATTATGAAAATTGTTGAGAAAATGGCAAACTTTTCGTTAGTTCAAGCTGATTTATTGCGTCGAGCAATAAGTAAAAAGGACGTCGCGCAAATGGAAAAAGAGAAAAGGCGCTTCATTGAAGGATGTATGCAAAATGGATACGCTGCTCATGTCGCAAACGAATTGTACGAGCTCATCGTTCGATTTGCTGGGTATGGATTTAATCGAAGCCATGCGGTCGCGTATAGTTACATCTCGTATATGATGGCGTATATTAAAGCGCATTATCCGCTCGATTTTTATGCCGCATTATTAACAAACGTAAGCGGTCAAAAAGAAAAAATGATGCAATGTGTGTACGAACTTCGGAAAAAACGAATACGATTACTTCCTCCTTCGATCGGACGAAGTGAAGAGCGCTTTACTGTTGATGAAAACAGTATTCGTTTTGGGTTTTTAGCGATTAAACAAGTTAACTCTGCCTTTATCAAACAAGTTATTCGGGAGCGCCGAAAGCGACCGTTTTCCGATTTTTTTGATTTTGTTTCCCGACTACGCCTCGAACCTTCACAAAGAAAAATGGTTGAAGCGTTCATTTTTTCTGGTTGCTTTGATGAATTTCGTATTGAGCGTGCTACTCTTTATGCAAGTATAGATGTGGCGTTTGAGCATGCACAGTTTTTCACATCGCTTCCCCATATACGACCAAAGTACGTTCATGCTGAGCCGTTATCGCTTATCGATCAGCTCAAGTATGAAAAACAATGGCTTAACGTATACGTTTCCCCTCATCCCGTTGAATCATTTTCACATTTTTATTCGATATGGGGAGCAAAACGAATGTATGAGTGGGAAAAGGAAGAGTCGAATTACGGTAAAGTGATCGCATACGTTGAGGAGGTGACGAAAAAGCGGACAAAAAAGGGAGAAGAGATGGCGTTTCTTACAATTTGTGACGATAGCGATGAATGGCATGCTATTGTATTTCCAGCAAGCTACCGGCGTTTTCATTCTATATTGCAACAAGGAACGGTGTTGTATATGGAAGGGAAAATAGAGAAAAGGATGAATGGTTGGCATTTGATTGTGCAACAACTGAGGAAGCCAGAGTGTGTATACGTGAAAATTGACGAACAACATGCATCACCGATCGTGTTGCAACAGTTAAAAAACGTGTTAACGACTTATCGTGGGCATGTACCTGTTGTTTTGTATTATGAGGCGGAGGGGAAAAAAGTACAGCTTTCCCACGAATATGCCGTTTCCCCACAAGATGAATGCATCCAACAGTTGACGGCATTGCTTGGAAACGGGAACGTTGTCGTGAAATAAAAAAGCTTTACTATTTTTCATTTTTATTATATTTTTATAGAAGTTAAGTGGTCAGACCAGTTGTCGGCTACTTTTTAGGGAGGAAGATGTCGTGTCGTTGTTTGAAGAAGCGCTTCGTATGCATGAACGTTATCAAGGAAAGCTAGAAGTGAAAGCGAAAGTGCCGTTAAGAAACGCCTATGATTTAAGTTTGGCGTATTCTCCCGGTGTCGCAGAACCGTGCAAAGCCATTCATCACGAACCGATCAAAATATACGATTATACATTAAAAGCGAACACGGTAGCTGTTGTATCGAATGGAAGTGCAGTATTAGGACTTGGGAATATTGGAGCGGAAGCAGCATTGCCGGTTATGGAAGGAAAAGCTGTGCTTTTTAAAAGTTTTGCCGGGGTTGATGCCTTTCCAATTTGTTTAAATACATCAGATGTGGAACAAATCATCCAAACAGTGAAACTGCTTGAGCCGACGTTCGGTGGTATTAACTTAGAAGATATTGCTGCTCCACATTGTTTTATTATCGAAGAGCGATTAAAAGAAGAAATGAACATTCCTGTCTTTCACGATGACCAACATGGGACAGCGATTGTGACTGTTGCTGGTTTAGTTAATGCATTAAAGTTAGTAAATAAAAAGATGGAAGATATTCAAGTCGTGATTAACGGAGCAGGTGCGGCAGGCATTGCGATCATGAAGTTGCTTCGTTGTTACGGAGTCAAACATATGATTATGTGCGATTCAAAAGGGGCCATTTATGAGGGGCGTCCGTACGGAATGAATGACATCAAACATGAAATTGCGCAATGGACAAACGTGGAGAAAAAATCAGGGACGTTACAAGAAGTGATCGTTGGTGCGGATGTATTTATTGGTGTGTCTGTTGCAGGAGCATTGACAGCTGGCATGGTTGAAACGATGAATCGGGATGCGATCATTTTTGCGATGGCAAACCCGATGCCAGAAATTATGCCTGAAGAGGCGCTACAAGCAGGGGCGACGGTTGTTGGAACAGGACGATCTGACTACCCAAATCAAGTAAATAACGTTTTAGCGTTTCCGGGCATGTTTAGAGGGGCGCTTGACGTGCGTGCAAAACAAATTAATGAACAAATGAAAATCGCGGCCGTTGAAGCGATTGCTAACTTAATTACAGAAGACGAATTGCGCGCCGATTATGTCATTCCAGCTCCGTTTGATCCTCGTGTTGCTCCGGCAGTCGCCGCTGCTGTGGCGAAGGTGGCAATCGAAACGGGGGTCGCACAAACGATTGTCGATCCAAAAGAGATAGAAAAACGAACACGACAATTAGTAGCCATTGCAGGTGAGGGCAACGATGACGACTTCTAAAGTGTACATTGAAACATTTTGGCAAATTCATCGCATGATTGAGGAAGCGGGGCTCCAACCAGGGGACCGACTTCCTTCCGAACGGGAGTTAGCTGAAAGACTACAAGTTGGACGTTCTTCTGTTCGCGAAGCACTAAGGGCGTTAGAACTGCTTGGACTCATTGAAACGCGTCGCGGAGAAGGGACGTTTATGAAGCCGTTCGGTGAACATCAGCTCATTCAACTCCTCGGTTCGTTTATTTTACAAGGAAATCGGGAAAAACGAGATTTAGTTGAAACAAAATTGTTGATCGAGCGAACGTGCCTACAGCTTGCTTGCGAACGAATGACAGAGGAGAAGTTCGAGCACATTGCTCAAGCGGAACACACGTATCATATGTTTTTTTTACGAATTGTGGAAGCGACAGATAATTATTTA
>NZ_DAITON010000008.1:0-38230 GCF_036834105.1 Anoxybacillus sp.
TTATGATACGGTTCCCCGCGATTAATGCGGAAGGCGCGATAAATTTGCTCCGTTAAAATGAGGCGCATAAGCTGATGTGGGAACGTCATTTTGGAAAATGAAAGCGATTCGTTTGCTCGTTTCATGACGTCATCGCTTAAGCCGAGCGAACCGCCGATTACAAAGGCAATTTTACTGTTTCCGTATGTCGCCAATCGATCGAGCGTTTGGGCAAATTGTTCCGAAGACATCATTTTTCCTTCAATCGCTAAAGCGATCACATACATGTCTTCTGTTATTTTTGTTAAAATGCGCTCACCTTCCTTTCTTTTCACGAGCTGCATTTGTTGCTCACTCAGCTGTTCTGGCGCTTTCTCATCAGCTACTTCGATGATGTCTATTTTCGCGTATGACGATAGTCGCTTCACATACTCTTCTATCCCTTGCTTTAAATATTTTTCTTTCAACTTACCCACAGCAATGATGTATATATTCACAAGTGATCCCCACTTTACAAACATGATATCCACAAGGTTTATCCACATATCCACAAGTACAATCCACATATTGTGTAAAAACATTAGTTCCCTACTACATATATTGCTTTTTGTTCACAAAAATCACATATTTCCTCTTTTTTATCCACAGAAATTGTTAATATTTCTGGTGCTCGTTGTTTTTCATCTACATACATATCAATCGCAAGCTCAACATGTTGTGCACAACATTTCCACACATTCACCCCTCCTTATTGAAGAGTGAAACGACAGGGATCTCCCTGCCGTTTCTTTATAACGATTGTTTTGCTAGTTTTAGCGTAACCGTTTGTTTTTTACCATCGCGATAAAATGTGACTTTCATCGTATCACCGATTTGCTTGCGATTGTATAAATGTTTTCTTAAAGCGATCACATCTGGAATGTTTTCGTCATCTAACTCTACGATCACATCGAATTCACGCAATCCAGCTTGCGCTGCTGGTGATCCTGGTACAACTTGCAAAATAGCGACGCCTTCTTTCACGTTAGCTGGCAAGTGAAGCGTCTGTTGCCAATGGTATGCCGGGATGTCACTTAATGAGCGAAGTTCCACTCCCATGTACGGACGACGAACTTGTCCGAATTTTTCTAAGTCAGCAATAATAGGCTTGGCGTAATTGATTGGAATCGATAATCCGATCCCTTCAACCGCTTCTTGGGCAATTTTCATGGAGTTAATTCCGATCACTTGACCTTCAATGTTAACAAGCGCCCCTCCGCTGTTGCCCGGGTTGATAGCAGCATCTGTTTGTAATACTTCGGCATGCCAATCTGGAATGCCATCGCGATCAATATCGATCGGAATCGTACGGTTTACCCCAGAAATAATTCCTTGCGTCACTGAACCTGCAAATTGTAAACCAAGCGGGTTCCCAACTGCAATAACTGGTTCACCAACCTTCACGACATCCGAGTTACCAAATTCAGCTATGTTGGTTACGTGTTTCGCATCAATCTCCAATACAGCTAAATCCGTCCATATATCGCTGCCAAGCAAACGTGCTGGCACTTTTGTTCCATCGCTTAAACTCACTTCAATGCGACTAGCACCTTCAACAACGTGGTGATTCGTCACAATATATGCTTTATTCCCTTCTTTTTTGTAAACGACACCTGATCCTGTTCCTGCTTCGCCGCCTTCCGACCAAAAACTTGCTTCTTGAATGTTTACGATCCCTACCACTGCATCAGACACTTTATTAACTGCTTTCGTCACTTGCGTCTCAACATTTACCGCTATAGTTTTTTCGGTTGTTGGCTGCTCCGTCACCGTTTTCTGTTTTTCTTCCGTTTGTTCGACATGATAAGGAAGCACGTCCCATTTCACTAATGAAGGAATAGCCACGATGACAAGCATTCCCCCTAAAACAGCGCCGACTAATCCTGCTAAAAACGTTCCTCTACGATTTCCTTTTTGTTTTTGACGAATATGTTCATAATGATCATCATAATACCCCATCTTTCACCCGTCCTTTCTTTATAACATGTTGCTCCCTTTTCCATTATAATACTCTTTTTTCCTAACTATCTAATCTAATGATATACATACAGTATATTGGTGAAAAAACGGTGAAATTTATACAGAAATAAGCTCCGTTGGGCGAGCCGGATCCGTATCATAAAGTTGAAATGATTCTCCTACGATCACCCCTTTTCTTTCAAGCGTCTGAGCAACTGTCATGCGCGCTAATTCTTTCATATTGTTATCTTGGCTTAAGTGGGCCAAATAAATGCGCTTTGTTTGATCGCCAATGACATCCGCTAAGGCAAAGCCAGCATCTTCATTTGACACATGTCCTACATCGCTTAAAATGCGACGTTTAATATGCCACGGATATTTTCCCATCCGTAACATATCCACGTCGTGGTTGCTTTCAAACACAAATACATCGGCATGGCGAATGACACCTTTCATCCGATCGCTCACATATCCTGTATCTGTAATCAACACTAGTTTCTTTCCGCCATAATGAAACACGTAAAACATCGGCTCAGCCGCATCGTGCGACACGCCAAACGACTCCACATCCATATCGCCAAACGTACGAACTGTACCAGTAGGAAAAATAAATTTTTGTTCAACAGGGATGTCGCCAATCAATCCGTCCATTGCTTTCCACGTTTTTTCATTCGCGTAAATCGGGAGGCGATATTTGCGAGCAATGACCCCTAGTCCTTTAATATGATCGCTATGTTCATGTGTCACTAAAATACCGGTTACATCTTGAATATTGCGATCGATATGAGCAAACAATTGTTCTAACTGTTTGCCGCTTAACCCTGCATCAACGAGCAATCGCTCGCGCTCCGTTTCCACGTAAAAAGCGTTTCCAGTACTGCCACTTGCTAGGACGCTAAACCTCATCTCATTCACTCCAACACTTTATTTTCGTCACTAATGACTTGTCCTTCAAATGCATTCACATAATAGTCCGTTTTTCCATTCACAACAACATGCCACGTCGGCGTTAATACTTGTGAAGTAGTAAATTGAACGAGCGCATAGTAGCCAAGGTCGATTTTCGTCACTCGATCCCCAGGCTTTAAGTAATTTCGTTTGTACAGCGTCTCTAACGCTTTAATGGCCGGTAAAATCTCTTGTTTTTTCTCATCCTTTTCTAGATCAATGAGCAATGTTTGTTCATAACCGACCATTTCATTTTGGTCGTTCACGTAAATCATTAGCATGCTACTTACATTTTTATAAATCGTCTTCCCATCATATTGTTGAAAGTAGATCATTGCTTGTAAATCTTCGTCGTACTTCCAAAACGTATATTGATCGCCGGCAATTATATTTTGCTTTAAAAATTCCGTTAACCGATAGCCATCTTTCGGGTCTTGCAGGGGAATCGGTTTAATAAAATGGGCTTGTAGCACCGTTTCATTTGCGGTTTCAACTTGTTGATTAGGCAATCTCCTTATCTCTTCTTCCGTAAATGTTTTACTTTTCCCACTCACATATGTCGCCTTTGTTATTTCTTTTGGTAAATCGACATATGTAATGCCGTCGGCTTCAAGTTGCTCCTCAATCGTCGCTTCTAAAATGACATCGAGCTGGCTGCTATTTTTTTTCTGAATAAATTGATAACCTAAAAATATATCAAGAATGAGAAACGTAATAATAAAAATCGTTTTCGTTTTACTCCAATCCAATGATATCCCCTCTTC
Source organism: Anoxybacillus sp. (assembly GCF_036834105.1). Classification (NCBI taxonomy): domain Bacteria; kingdom Bacillati; phylum Bacillota; class Bacilli; order Caryophanales; family Anoxybacillaceae; genus Anoxybacillus; species Anoxybacillus sp. Next base: position 3,690 of record NZ_DAITON010000008.1, read on the forward strand.
GTTCATCTGTCGTCATCACGATTTTTCGCCACGTGCCGTTGTATAAACAGTACCAAGCCGGTTCTAGCATAACGATATTTTCCCGTTCTGTATCGCGAACGAGTTCGTAACCGATTGTAATGTCATCGATGAACTCATGCTGAACATTTTTTTGCTTTTTTAACTGATCAACGACTTCATACCCGGACGAAAGTGTAATGGGCAAGCTAACGCGGTCAGGAATTGCCAATGTAAATAGCGGCCTTTGATAATTCATAATCTCATTTTCTCCCCATATTTGTATGATTTCCGCCATTCCGTAACGATTAAATACAGGGTGCCCATTGGCAAACAAACGAAACGTCACTTTTCTATCTTCTTCATCGAATCGATCAAAATAATACGTATCTGTCCATCCGCCGTGATCGTTCACAAAATCAATGCTCTTTTGCAAAATGGTTGGATCTGACGTTTTCACCTCACCGCGAGCCGCGGGATTGACATATAGCAATAACTTTTTAGATAAATCGACATCCATTAAACGCGATCCATCTGTATATTCCTCTCCAAAAGCAAGTACATCTTTTTTGACAAAGCTTGGATCTGTAAACAAGGCATCTTTAAAACGATCTGTACTTAATTCATCCATATAGTACTGCAATCGGTTCAACACGATCGGACGAGCAGGTAAAAATAACGATTTTGTTTCACTAATGTCATATGATAAAAAAGGCGTATAGCGATCTGCACGATCATAATACGTTTGTTTTACATGTTCGATTGATGCATCTTGAACGATCGCTTTATATATTCGTTTTTCATTTTCAGAAACGAAATACACGTTTATCTCTTCTTCATTTTCATCCATTGGAATGACGACACGGTCAAAACGAACCTTTTCCACGTCTTGATCTTCAATTTGGAAAATCGTTCGGTATATTTCAATCGGTATATCATCTGGATAAATGATCTCTATTTTCCCTTTCCCATGTATAAAAGAGAGAAACTGTTCTCTTCCTATAGATCCTGATATATTTTCAAAGTGATCAAATGTCCAATTTTTCATTTCCTTCATCAACTTATAAATATCCGAGTGCTGCGTCATTCCATAATGTTGTGTACCTTTATGAATAAAAACATAACGCGGCTGAATAACTGTGCCATAATCAACAGCGACGTTGCTGACAGGAACATTTTGAATGTACTTTGCGTTTTCAATGAAGTCATATTTCGGCTGATACGTCCACAAACTCCAAGTTAAAAAAACGCTCGTACATACAAGAATCGTCAATACAATCGACTTGATCGTTTCGTATTTCATCGCTTTCATCCTTTTTTCTGTTGTTCAATCGGCAAAGTAAAGTAAATCGTTGTCCCTTTTCGCTCTTGACTTTCTGCCCAAATACGCCCACCGTGCGCCACGACAACTTCCTTTGCGATAGCCAAACCTAATCCTGTGCCACCGAGTTTGCGTGAACGCGCCTTATCAACACGATAAAAGCGCTCGAAAATTTTTGATAAGTCTGCTTTCGGAATACCTACTCCTTCATCTTTCACACTTACTTGAATGTCGTTTTCTAGTTTTTCAACGCGAAACGTAATTGTGCCACCTTGTGGCGAGTATTTAAGGGCATTCGAAATAATATTATCAAGCACTTGGGTAATTTTATCTTCATCCATATAAACAATAATTTTTTCATCTGGAAAGTTACGAACAAATGAAACGTTCTCTTTTTTCGTTAATTCAAATCGGTCAATCACCTTATGGAAGTAAGGAATGAAATGCACACGTGTTTTTTTCAATTTATAGTCTTTACTGTCGAGCTTAGAAAGTTGTAATAAATCATTCACAAGGCGAATCATTCGTTCCGTCTCGTTTTGGGTCACTTCAATAAATCGTGGGGCAATTTCTTCATCGCGCCACGCGCCATCAGCAAGCGCCTCTAAATAACTGCGCATCGTTGTTAATGGCGTGCGCAATTCATGCGAAACATTTGCAACAAACTCCCTACGGTCGCGATCAATTTTTTCGTGCTCCGTAATATCATGTAGCACGACGATGAGCCCATTTACAAACCCTTTTTCTTTTTGAATGACAGATAAAGAAGCACGTAAAATATACATTTCTTCTTCTGTGCTAAAGTCTAAAATTAACGTTTCCCGCTCTTCAATCAACGTTTCAAACGTATATTGTTCATCCAAACCTAATATCGTCACAATCGGAGCAGAAATGACTGTTTCACGTGAAACATTCAAAATGTTTAGCGCTGCATCGTTAATTAAAATAATTCTCCCTTTCCGATCAGTCGCAATGACACCGTCTGTCATATGTGTCAAAACAGACTCTAATTTACGTCGTTCGCCTTCTGTCGTTGCTTGCGCTTCTTGTAACTTTTTCGTTAAGTTATTAAAGCTGAGAGCAAGTTGTCCAATTTCATCATATCCGTACACTTTTACTTTTCGTGAAAAGTTACCTTTCGCCATCGCTAACGCCTGTTTACGCATATCTGAAATAGGACGTGTAATTGTCTGCGCTAACAAGATGCCTAACAATGCCGTAATGACTAAAGCAATCCCTGTTCCTGTCGCTAAAATGTTGTTAATTTGCCTCATTTGTGCGAAAACATTTTCCATCGACGCGATGACATAAATCGCGCCCTTAATTTCATTTTTTACTTTAATAGGTGTAGAGGAAATGTACATCCGATGTCCCGTTTTCGGATCGACAAGCATTTTTTCTGCCATTTCCCCTGCCACTAGCGTTCGTTTAATAAGCAAGTCTGTTGTTCGTTTCCCAACGATATTTTGATTGTATGGATTCGATGTGCCTAATACTTTACTTTTATTATCAATGACCCGTACTTCAGAAATATCTTGTGAGACGAAATCTTGTAAAATCGAACGAATTTCCTCTTCGAGTGTAGGACTTTTTTTATCTCGTTCTTTATTCATTTCTTGTTCAATGTTATAGGCAAGTAAAATAACCCGTTCATTTAATGAGTTTTTAAAGTTTTCAACAAGCTGAGCTTCCAGCTGGCGAACGAAATAAGCTCCGATAATTTGCATAGCAATTAAAATAAGCAAAATGTAAATGAGGGCAAATTTGACGTGAATCGATTGAAATATACTTACTTTTTTCATGCTGTTACTCCTGTTCCGGATTTCGTAAATAATACCCTACCCCGCGTCTTGTAACAATCCATGTTGGGTGTGAAGGATTGTCTTCAATTTTTTCACGCAAACGTCTGACGGTTACATCAACGGTGCGCACATCGCCAAAGTAATCGTACCCCCATACTGTTTGCAATAAATGTTCTCTCGTCATGACTTGACCGATATGTTTCGCCAAGTAATGAAGCAGTTCAAATTCGCGATGAGTTAATTCAATTTGTTCTCCTCGTTTGGATACAGTATAGGCGTCCGGATGAATGGTAAGCGAACCGATTTTGATTTCGCTCATTTCTTTTGGATCTTGTTCTTGTTTTTGTTGATGACGTCGTAAATTCGCCTTCACGCGCGCCAATAGCTCACGTGTGCTGAATGGCTTCGTTACATAATCGTCAGCGCCAAGCTCTAACCCGAGCACTTTATCGATTTCAGAATCTTTTGCTGTCAACATAATAATGGGCATATCGTATTTTTTTCGAATTTCTCTACATACTTCCATTCCATCTTTTTGTGGTAGCATAATATCCAATAAAATTAAGTCTGGTTGTACGTCTTCTACTTTTTGCAACGCTTCAACACCATCATATGCACAATATACGTCATATCCTTCTTTTTTTAAATTAAATTGCAAAATATCAGCAATTGGTTTTTCATCGTCTACAACTAAAATTTTTTTCTCCATCTGTATTCACTCCCCAAAAGGAATATTTACTTATAGTGTATCATGTCATCATTATAAAATAAAAAAGCATAGACACATATATGTATCTATGCTTCCAAGTGGCTCGGGACGGAATCGAACCGCCGACACAAGGATTTTCAGTCCTTTGCTCTACCGACTGAGCTACCGAGCCATATAAACAATTTTCTCCACCATCTATTCGCCTAAAACAACGTCCTTCGTCCCGCTCTCCGTTTGTTTACTCAAGATGCTGGTCGAGCGGTACACCTATGCAAATAAAAAATGGCGGTTCCGACGGGATTCGAACCCGCGATCTCCTGCGTGACAGGCAGGCATGTTAACCCCTACACCACGGAACCGCATCTCAAAAGACATAAATTATTTTATTATAAAAATAGTCATAAAGCAATAGTTTTTAATAAAAAAACGTCGATGAATTGTCCATCGACGTTTTTTTAGTTATGCATACACATTGCGAACAACATTCGTTTGAGAACGATCCGGGCCGACAGAGAAAATGGAAAGCGGAATGCCTGTTAATTGCGAGATGCACTCAACATAATGGCGCGCATTAGCTGGTAGTTCATCTAAGCTTTTGACGCCAGTAATATCCTCTGTCCATCCTGGCAGTTCTTCGTACACAGGTTCACATTCTGCTAATACTTTTAAGCTAGCCGGAAACTCTTCGATGATTTGCCCTTTGTAGCGATAAGCAACGCAAATTTTCAATGTTTCAATACCTGTTAATACGTCGATCGAATTTAATGATAAATCTGTAATGCCACTTACTCGACGCGCATGCCGAACAACAACGCTATCGAACCAACCAACGCGGCGTGGGCGTCCTGTCGTTGTCCCATACTCACGACCTACTTCACGAATGCGATCACCAATTTCATTGTTCAACTCGGTTGGAAATGGACCATCGCCTACACGTGTTGTATATGCTTTCGCGACACCAACAACGTGTTTTATTTTTGTCGGACCAACACCAGCGCCAATTGTCACTCCACCAGCAACCGGGTTTGATGACGTAACAAACGGATATGTTCCTTGGTCAATATCGAGCATAACCCCTTGTGCACCTTCAAATAGAACACGACGCCCTTCATCAAGTGCATCGTTTAATACGACAGATGTATCGCAAACATATTTTGCGATTTGTTGTCCATACTCATAATACTCATCGAGAATATGCTCTAATTTAAATCCTTCAACACCGTATACTTTTTCAAAAAGAATATTTTTCTCTGCTAAATTGCGTGCTAATTTTTCCGCAAATACTTCACGATCGAGTAAATCCGCAATGCGAATGCCAACACGGGCTGCCTTATCCATGTAAGCCGGGCCAATTCCTTTTTTCGTCGTTCCAATTTTGTTAGCCCCTTTTCGTTCTTCTTCCACTTCATCAAGTTTCAAATGATAAGGCAAAATGACGTGTGCACGATTGCTAATGCGTAAATTTTCCGTACTCACTCGGCGCTCATGCAAATAAGCTAATTCTTGCACGAGAGCTTTCGGGTCAACAACCATTCCGTTTCCAATGACGCAAATTTTATCTTTATAAAAAATGCCTGAAGGAATTAAATGTAATTTATACTTTTCACCGTTAAATACAATTGTATGTCCGGCGTTATTTCCACCTTGATATCGTGCAATGACTTCCGCATGTTGTGACAAAAAATCCGTAATTTTTCCTTTTCCCTCGTCGCCCCATTGTGTTCCGACAACAACAACTGAAGACATGGTGAGCACCTCCGCTTCATCAATTCCAAACAAAGTAAGTGTACCAAATCAACTGCCAAAAATCAATAAAAAACCGAACATTTATATCAATATCAACATTTTTTATTCGTATAAATTAAGCGACAGGTGGAACATTTGCATCATCGAAGCGGCGCTCTAAGTTGACAAACTTATTGTATTCCTTCACAAAAGCAAGCTGCACCGTGCCAACAGGACCGTTCCGTTGTTTTGCGATAATAATTTCGATAATATTTTTATTCTCCGATTCTTTGTCGTAATAATCATCGCGGTATAAAAAAGCGACAATATCAGCATCCTGTTCAATACTTCCCGATTCACGCAAATCCGACATCATCGGCCGCTTATCTTGACGCTGCTCTACGCTACGAGAAAGCTGAGATAAGGCAATGACAGGAACGTCTAATTCACGTGCTAGCGCTTTTAGCGAGCGGGAAATTTCCGATACTTCCTGTTGGCGATTTTCACGATTTCGTCCACTTCCTTGAATAAGTTGCAAATAGTCGATGAGTACCATACCAAGCCCCTGCTCTTGCTTTAAACGACGGCATTTGGCGCGAATTTCACTGACGCGAATGTTCGGGGTGTCATCAATAAAAATACCCGCATTCGAAAGGCTTCCCATTGCCATCGTCAACTTTCCCCAATCTTCCGGTGTCAATTTCCCCGTCCGTAAATTTTGGGCGTTAATGTTGCCCTCCGCACAAAGCATACGCATAACGAGTTGTTGAGCCCCCATTTCCAAGCTGAAAATGGCCACGTTTTCCCCTGTACGCGTCGCTACATTTTGGGCAATATTTAATGCAAATGCCGTTTTTCCGACAGACGGGCGAGCAGCGACAATAATAAAGTCGCTCCGTTGAAATCCTGCTGTCATACGATCAAGCTCAATAAAGCCGGTTGGAATACCGGTAATTTCGCCTTTTCGGTTGTGGAGCATTTCAATGTTATCATATGCTTGAACAAGTACATCTTTTATATTTTGAAATCCCGTCGTATTTTTTCGTTGGGAGACCTCTAAAATTTTTCTTTCAGCTTCATTTAATACATCCTCTACTTCATCTTCGCGCGTATAGCCGTCTTGGGCAATCGATGTAGCCGTGCGAATTAAACGGCGCAAAATGGATTTCTCTTCAACAATTTTCGCATAATATTGCACGTTTGCTGCTGTTGGAACAGCATTCGCAAGCTCTGTTAAATATGAAACACCGCCCACTTCCTCAAGCGCATTTGCATCTGCTAGCTCTGATGTGACTGTCACTAAATCAACCGGCTCACCGCGATCGGATAATTGCAACATCGTCCGGAAAATTTTTTGATGAGCCGCCCGATAAAAATCTTCGGGGATTAATATTTCTGAAGCGGTTGTGAGCGCGGATGGCTCTAATAAAATCGCCCCGAGTACAGCTTGTTCAGCTTCAATATTTTGTGGGGGAAGTCGATCAGCAAATACGTCGTCCATGTTACTCACCATCCTTTCTCATAAGAAAAATGTGATTATATGCACGGAAAAAATCCGGCATAAAATCACATTTCATCACTTTTGTTCTTGCACATGCACTTTTAATGTTGCAGTTACTTCCGGATGAAGTTTCACTGGTACATTTGTATATCCAAGCGCCCGAATCGCATCGTCAAGTTCAATTTTGCGCTTATCGATTTTAATATGATGTTGTTGCTGAAGCGCCTCAGCAATTTGTTTACTTGTAATTGAACCGAATAATCGTCCACCCTCACCAGCTTTCGCAAACAATTCAACTGTTAACGTATCCATTTTTTCCTTTAGTTGTTTAGCGCGAGCTAGTTCTTCTTCAGCTTCTTTCTTTTGTTTATTTTTTTGAGCTTCTAACGCTTTTAAATTAGCTGGTGTTGCTTCGATAGCAAGCCCTTGCTTAAATAAAAAGTTTTGTGCGTAACCGTCAGCAACATTTTTAACTTCACCTTTTTTTCCTTTCCCTTTAACGTCTTTTAAGAAAATCACTTTCATGATTGTTTACCCCCTTCAATATATTCTTGAATCGCTGCTCTCAATCGCTTCTCAGCTTCATCAATCGTTACGTTAGTGAGCTGAGTTGCAGCGTTCGTTAAATGGCCTCCGCCATCAAGCTTCTCCATAATGATTTGAACATTCACATCTCCCAATGAACGGGCACTAATCCCTATCGTTTGATCGTTTCGTTTTGAAATGACAAACGAAGCGACAACGCCGTGTAAAGATAATAACGTGTCTGCCGCTTGCGCAATTAAAACAGGATCGTATGCTTCATTGGCGTTTCCTTTCGCAATAGCAAAACCATGTTCATCAATGATAGCGTTCTCAATAATTTTAGCACGCTTCATGTAATGCTCGATATTTTCTTTTAACAACTTTTGAACGAGCGTCGTATCAGCCCCTTGCGCTCGCAAATATGAAGCGGCATCGAACGTTCGCGATCCTGTACGCAACGTAAAACTTTTCGTATCGACAACAATGCCTGCTAATAAAGCGGTCGCTTCAAGCATCGACAACTTCGAACGTTTCGGCTGATATTCTAACAATTCCGTCACTAACTCTGACGTTGATGAAGCGTATGGTTCCATGTAAACGAGTATTGGATCTTTAATAAACTCCTCACCACGACGGTGATGATCAATAACGACAACCCGATCTAAACGAAGCAATAGCCGCTCTTCAATGACAAGTGAAGGTTTATGCGTATCAACGACAACGAGTAACGTATCGTCTGTCGCCAACTCTAATGCCTGTTCAGGAGAAATAAAGCGCGACCAAAGCTCCGTTTGCTTTTTCACTTCGTCAAGCAGTCGTTGCACACCAGAATCTATCCGGTTCGTATCAATAATAATAAACCCTTCTTTTTCGTTCATTTGGGCCACTTTTAAAATGCCGATCGCAGCTCCAATCGCATCCATGTCAGGATACTTATGTCCCATAATAAATACTTGTTCGCTTTCTAAAATAAGCTCTTTTAACGCATGTGAAATGACGCGCGCCCGAACTCTTGTACGTTTTTCCATTGGGTTCGTTTTCCCGCCATAAAATTTCACTTTTCCGCTCGGTTGTTTAATGGCTACTTGGTCACCGCCACGCCCAAGCGCTAAATCTAAACTAGATTGTGCCAATGCGCCTAGCTCTGGCAAGGACGGCGAACTTGTTCCAATCCCGATACTTAACGTGAGTGGGACATGATTTTTAGCTGTTTGTTCACGCACTTCATCTAAAATAGAAAATTTGTTTTTCTCAAGCTGTTGTAAAATATGTTCATTTAACACGGCGACAAAGCGATCAGATGACGTGCGTTTTAAAAATAACCCATATTCGCTTGCCCATCTATTTAAAATTGACGTCACTTGACTATTCAGTTGACTTTTCGTTTGATCGTCCATTCCTTGCGTCACATCGTCATAATTATCAAGCAAGATGACACCTAGCACAATCTTTTCTTGTTCATATCTTCTCTCCAATTGAGCCTGCTCGGTAATATCGAAAAAGTAAAGTAAGCGCTCTTCGGGGCGAATGATCACTTTAAACGTTCGATCGTGTAACGTAATTGCTTCTTCCGTTGCCTCTTTTTTCATAAGAGGAACGAGTTGTTCAGCGACATCATATAACGCTTGCCCAACTAACGTATCGACTCCAAAACAAGAGCATAGAAACGTGTTTGTCCACTCAATTTCTAACTCCTCGTTAATGAGCATAATGCCAATCGGCATGCCCATTAACGCTTCTTCTCCAACCTTTTTAATACGATACGAAAGGGTGGAAATGTAATCTTCAATTTCTTCTTGGGCAACTTTATACGATCGGAACACATGAAATAACGTTGGTCCAAGGAGCACAGCAACAACTATCCCAATGATCCATTGAAAATATGTGACAATAATAAGTAATACGAGCGTAATACTAATTAAAACGTACAAGGGATAGCGATGCCTCTGCTTTTCATACAAACTAGACATGAACGTCAGCTCCTTGTTTCATTAATCATTCAGCCTCTTTCGCAAATCAAATCCTAAATCAATTATACCCAATATTCGTACGAGGTGAAGTAAAAAAGGGAAAAATAGAGATAAAACGAAAATCACAATAGCTCCTTTACGCCCCATCTTTTTATGATGCATCCAATAAAAAATGAATGAAAATCCTTGAATCGTCATAAGAAGCTGTAAAATTTGAAATAAGTTGAGAAGCGCAACATAAAGAAACGATCCTTGCTCAATTGGGAAAAAGAGCAAAACCATCACAGCTAAATAGTACCATAGTAAGCTTTTTGGTAAAACGAGCTCACGAAACGGCTGCCAATCGCCAATAGGTACGTTTAATCGTTTTAAAATTGGCAAAGCAGCTCGTTGAGTCATCCAAGCGAAAAATGCGGCAGCAAAGATAAACGCAGTCGGCAATAAATCGAGGACAACGTCCATCGTTTGTTTCATCGTTTTTTCAAACTGCTCATTCGCTGGTTGACCAAACTGTTCCAACACCGCCTGTGCACTTTGAAACGATTGTTGCATCATTTCTTCAATTTGCTTGCCAATATGAATGTCGAAGAACAAAACAGATGCGGCATAAATGATGATCATACTAAGTAAAAAAGAAAGCGTTCCAACGAGCAAAACCGCATATGTTCCACCCTTTTTTCGCCAAACATGCCCCATCACCACTCCACTCGTTGCAAACATTAGCGTCATCGGGACGGAAAATAGTGAACCGAACCAAACGGATGGAATAAATGATGCAGCAAGTAAAAACAACCCATTTTTATATGTGTGACGCATAGTAAACAAAAGAAATGGAACAGCTAAAAAAAACGTAGTGACCATTCCAAACACTGGCATATATAAACTAAGCAAAAGAAGCACGGTAAAAATAGCAAGTTGTACCGCTCCCTCTGTTAATACGCGCGCGTTCTTCACTTTTTTCCCTCCTCGAAAGCAAAAAGCAGTAAGGCTTCGTCCCCCTTACTGCTTTCTCTTTTTTATTCGCCCGCAACGTATGGTAATAAAGCCATTTGACGAGCACGTTTGATCGCAATTGTTAATTTACGTTGATATTTCGCACTCGTACCTGTTACGCGGCGAGGTAAAATTTTACCACGCTCAGAAATGAATTTCTTTAATGTGTCTACATCTTTGTAGTCGATGTGCGTAATTCCGTTTGCTGTAAAGTAGCAAACTTTACGACGTTTTGTACGTCCACCTTTACGTCCTGCCATCGTATATCCTCCTTTCCACACTAATTTATATTAAAACGGCAAATCATCGTCCGATATGTCGATTGGTTGTCCATCGTTCGCAAATGGATCATCATCAATACGACTAAATCCGCTGCTACGTCCTTGGTTCGGGTTCTGATTTGATCCAAATGGAAACGGCTCGCCATAGCTGCCTGATGCCATGCCACGCTGTTCACCGCTACCTCGCGGCTCCAAAAACTGCACGCTATCGGCGACAACCTCTGTCACATATACTCGCTTTCCTTCTTGGTTTTCGTACGATCTCGTTTGAATTCGACCCTCTACGCCAGCTAAACTACCTTTTTTCAAGTAGTTTGCCACATTTTCAGCTTGTCGGCGCCAAACGATACAGTTAATGAAATCTGCCTCACGTTCACCTTGTTGGTTTGTATATGTTCGGTTCACCGCTAGCGTAAACGTGGCAACAGCAACTCCATTTGGAGTATAGCGTAATTCCGGATCTTTCGTCAGTCTCCCGACGAGAATTACGCGATTAATCATCAGAACCACTCCTATTCATGAGGAAATTATTCTTCTTCCTTCACGACGATATGACGAATGATGTCTTCGCTGATGCGTGCTAAACGGTCAAATTCTTGAACCGCTGCTGGCTTCGCAACAACGTTTAAAATCATGTAGTAACCGTCACGGAACTTTTCAATTTCATAAGCGAGACGACGCTTACCCCATTCTTTCACGTTCGTAATTTCCGCGCCGTTTTCTGTTAAAACGTTATTAAAACGCTCAACTAACGCTTTTCTCGCCTCATCTTCCATATTTGGACGGATAATGTACATAATTTCGTATTTTCTCATCACGACACAGTCACCTCCTTTTGGTCTACACGGCTCTTTATAGAGCAAGGAGCAATATATCATTACTCACATTTGATGATTATATCACGAACGTCTTTTATGTGCAAGATTAGACATTGAAACGGAAATGAATAATGTCCCCATCTTGCACTTCATAATCTTTTCCTTCTAATCGTACTTTTCCAGCCTCACGAGCTGCAGCCATCGATCCTGCCGCAACTAAATCTTCATAAGATACTGTTTCAGCCCGAATAAATCCTCTTTCGAAATCAGAATGAATAATTCCGGCACATTGTGGCGCTTTCATTCCTTTACGAAACGTCCATGCACGCACCTCTTGCTCGCCCGCTGTGAAGTACGTTGCTAGTCCAAGCAAGCTATATGAAGCACGAATGAGCTGGTCTAAGCCGGATTGCTCGATGCCGAGCTCTTGTAAAAACATCTCTTTTTCTTCATCGTCTAATTCTGCCATCTCTGCCTCGACTTTTGCGCAAACGACGATCACTTCTGCATTATCCTCTTTCGCAAATGCTTTTACTCGTTGGACATACTCATTGTTGTTCGGATCAGCTAAATCTTCCTCCCCAACGTTAGCAACGTACAACATCGGTTTAATTGTTAGTAAATGGAGTTGCTTCACAACTTTCATTTCTTCCTCAGTAAACGAAAGCGTTCTCGCCGGTTTCCCCGCTTCAAATGTCTCCTTTAGTTTCGTTAAAATGTCATATTCAAACACCGCTTCTTTATCTTTTTGTTTCGCCATTTTCCCAACGCGGTCTATTCGCTTATCTACTGTCTCTAAGTCAGCAAAAATGAGCTCTAAATTAATTGTTTCAATATCAGCAATCGGGTCTACTTTCCCCGCAACGTGAGTAATATTTTCATCGGCGAAACAGCGAACAACTTGGCAAATGGCATCCACTTGACGAATGTGGGATAAAAACTTATTCCCTAGTCCCTCACCTTTGCTTGCGCCTTTTACAATTCCCGCGATATCTGTAAACTCAAATACAGTTGGAACCGTGCGCTTCGGATTAAATAGTTGCGTCAACGTTTTCAACCGCTCATCCGGCACTTCAACAATTCCAACGTTTGGCTCGATCGTACAAAACGGATAGTTAGCAGACTCCGCACCTGCCTTTGTAATTGCATTAAACAACGTTGATTTTCCAACGTTCGGAAGACCGACAATTCCTGCTGTTAAACCCATCGTTATGCTCCTCTCTTCATCTATTCCTCATGTTTGACAAGCACTTTTTTCATTTTCTTCTCAAATTCTTTCCGCGGTAACAAAACGCTATGACCACATCCTTCGCATTTGATGCGAATATCCATACCCATTCGAATGATTTTCCAACGATTTGTACCGCAAGGATGCGCCTTTTTCATTTCAACAATATCGTGCATGCCATACTCTTTATTCAATATAGCACACTCCTTTCCGTTGTTTAAGCACGCTCTGCTTGCTGTTCGCGATTATAAAGAACTAAGCGAGGAAACGGAATTTCAATTCCACGCTCGTCCAAACGAAGCTTAATTTCTTTTCGCAAGGCGCGGGCAATATGCCAATGGCGCATCGGCTTCGTTTCACACGTAATGCGCATGACGACTTCAGACGGCCCTAAGTTTTGAACACCTAACAGTTCTGGCGTACTCACAATATCTTCATATTTGCTTGGCATTTCTTCTAGCACTTCACGAATCACAGCTTCCGCCCTTTCTAAATCACCTTCATAGGCAATGCTCACATCAACAACAGCAACACTATTGTTTAAAGAAAAGTTTGTCACTTGTGTAATCGTTCCATTTGGCAAAATGTGCACTTCACCCGTAAAGCTTTTCAGCTTCGTCGTGCGCAAACCGATTTCTTCTACATGTCCTTCAAATGTCCCGATACGCACATAATCTCCAACCGCAAACTGATCTTCAAGAATAATGAAAAATCCGGTAATAATATCGCGAACAAGGTTTTGCGCTCCAAATCCGACAGCAAGCCCAACGATCCCGGCACCTGCTAAAATCGCACGAATATCAACGCCAACAGCGTCTAAAACCATCATAAACGTAATAAAGTAAATGCTATACGTAGCAATATTGTTCAGCAAACGCATTAACGTCGCTTCTCTTCGCTCAGACAAGCGGATCGGTGCTTTTTGTCGGACAGCAAAAAACTTCGCAATCGTTAATTTTACAACCTTTAACAAAATAGATGCCAAAAAAACAATCGTGACAATTTTAAATAAATTAACACCGACTGTAACGAGCCAGTCACCTTCTAATATTTGTGCAACAGCACGATCATATATTTTTTTTATTTGTTCCATTCAGCCACCTCCATTGTAGCGAAATAACCTATACAAGCTCCTTTGTTCACGCATAAGTTATTGTAACAGTATTTTGCTTACATTTGTAGCGCATGAACTTTCTACGACGACCAATGTATATATATTCACATTTTTCCGTATACTGTTACCACGTCATTGAATCGAAGGAGGGAACGGACATATGCAAAACAAATTTTTTTACGATGAGCCAAACGCGGCAGCTCAACTTTCATCATCCATTTTACGCTTACTACCAGCTTCTACACATACACCAATTGTCATCATGTGTATCGGTACAGATCGTTCAACTGGCGATTCGCTCGGACCACTTGTCGGTACGATGCTTGGCCAAAAAGAGCCGTTGCCGTTTTATGTATACGGAACGTTAAAAGATCCGATTCATGCTGTTAATTTAGAGGAAAAACTAAGAGACATTCATCAACAACATAAACATGCATTCATTATCGCTGTCGATGCTTGCCTTGGCCGTGTAAAAAACATCGGGATGGTCACGATTGAAAAAGGTCCATTAAAACCAGGGGCGGCTGTCAATAAAAATCTCCCTTCCGTCGGTGACGCCCATATTACTGGGATTGTCAATGTGAGCGGGTTTATGGAATTTTTCGTGCTGCAAAATACTCGACTTCACTTAGTCATGAATATGGCAGAAACCATTGCAACAGGCATTTACGAAGCTGGAGTACAGCGAAAAAAACAACAACGATTGGCTTCTTTACAAATGAATGAGTTAAAATACAAACTGCTAGAATAACGTATACATGAAGGCGACAATGAACGCGTTCACTAAAATGCTTGGCAATAAGTTTGCGACGCGAACAGATGTCAAACGTAACATATTTAATCCAATTGCAATAATTAAAATTCCGCCTGTAGCGGTCGATTCAGCAATAAATGCTTCTAGAGCGCTTGCCGGAATAAAACGATCAATTTGTGTAGCCATCAAAGCGATGGAGCCTTGATAAATGACGACAGGAATGGCCGAAAAAAGAACGCCGATGCCAAACGTAGCGGTTAAGATGATGCTCGCAAAGCCGTCTAAAATTGATTTTGTATATAGTACAAGATGATCCCCTCTTAACCCGCTATGTAACGCACCGACAATTGCCATTGAGCCAACAACAAACAGAAGGGTTGCACTAACAAACCCTTTTGAAATCATCCCTTCTGCCCCGTATCCCATTCGCCTTTCTACCCATTTTCCTAACCTTTCAAGCTTCTCCTCAATATCCCACATCTCTCCTAGCACTCCGCCAACAACTAAACTAATAATAACAATTAAAAATTGATCGCTCTCTAATCCCATTTTCACCCCAAGAACGACGACCGAAAGTCCAATTCCGTTCATCACTGTTGATTTTACACGTTCAGGGATGTTGCGGAAAAAAGCTCCTAATAGTGCACCGATGATAATACATATTCCGTTAACAAGCGTACCGAGCAATGCCAAAATGTTCACACCCTCATTCATCCATATATTCGTCATATGCGTTCAACAATTGTAAAATACGTGTTAAATCTTCCTCAGAAAAAAACTCAATTTCGATTTTCCCTTTTTTTCGATTTTTTTTAATAGATACGGCTGTTCCTAAACGTTCACGCAATAACGCTTCACTTTGCGCCAAAAATACACTTTTCTCCTCTTTTTTCCCTAATGTTTCACGTGGAACATTTTCATTTAGCTGTTGAATGAGCGCCTCAAGTTGCCGAACATTAAGTGATTCACGAAGCACACGTTGAATCACAGCCGAAAGCTTCTGTTTGTTTTTCAATGCCAATAATGCGCGACCATGTCCCATGGATAACACACCTTCTTCAATCATTTGCTGCACGTCACTTGGAAGCGACAGAAGGCGAAGATGATTCGCAATATGTGGTCGACTCTTTCCTAAACGTTTGGCGAGCTCTTCTTGTGTTAATTTGCATCGTGTAATTAATAATTGGTATGCTGTCGCTTCTTCAATTGGATTTAAATCTTCACGTTGTAAGTTCTCAAGCAGAGCAATCTCCATCATTTGTTCATCCGAAAGCTCGCGCACAACTGCCGGAACAGTTTTCATCCCTGCCAATTGCGCCGCACGAAATCGCCGTTCACCTACAACAATCTCATATCCTTTAATCGTCTGGCGAACGATAAGAGGTTGAACAATTCCATGTTCCACAATGGACTGTTTGAGTTCTTCTAACGCCTGTTCGTTGAACGTTTTACGCGGCTGATATGGGTTAGGACGAAGCTGTTGAATATCAATGTCTTGCACCGTCTCCCCTTTCTCTGCTTCCAAGTTAGTAAAAAGAGCATGGATGCCTTTTCCGAGCCCTTTAGCCATTTGCGATCACCTCTTTCGCAAAGTCTGCGTATACCTCTGCCCCTCGCGATTTTGCGTCGTACAAAATAATTGGCTTCCCATGGCTTGGTGCCTCACTTAGTCGAACGTTGCGCGGAATAATTGTCTCATATACTTTCTCACGAAAATACTTTTTTACTTCTTGAATGACTTGAATGCCGAGGTTTGTACGGGCATCAAACATGGTAAGCAACACACCTTCAATGCGTAAATCCGAATTCAAATGTTTTTGCACAAGGCGAATCGTATTTAACAATTGACTGAGCCCTTCCAATGCGTAATATTCACATTGGACGGGAATTAACACCGTATCAGCTGAGGTTAAAGCATTAATCGTTAGCAATCCTAGGGAAGGCGGGCAATCGATAATAATAAAATCATATATATCTTTGATTGGGCTTAATGCCTTTTGTAAACGAACTTCCCTTGAAACGATCGGAACGAGTTCAATCTCTGCACCAGCGAGTTGAATGGTAGCAGGGATAATATACAGACGCTCGATATTTGTCGGACGAATCACTTGACGTACGTCTACTTCCTCAACTAACAAGTCATATGCGCATTGTTCAATTTCATGTTTTTCCACACCGATCCCACTCGTCGCATTCCCTTGCGGATCAATGTCAACAAGCAACGTTTTCTTCCCCATATGAGCTAAACAAGCGGATAAGTTTACTGCTGTTGTCGTTTTGCCAACACCGCCTTTTTGATTGGCAATAGCGATAATTTTCCCCACAATGCTCCCCATCCTTTACCTATAATACCTTTATTGTATCACGAATTTTTCAATATTTTCATATACAAAAAGAAAACCTCATCGTCGTTTTTGATGAGGTGTTATTTTTGCTTTTTCGGGATGCGGATTGTAATTTGGTAATAGTCTTCGAATTCCTCTTCCTCTGAATCGATAGCAACTCCACTATCAGCGACCATCGTTAACGACTGACGAATCGTATTGACAGCAATGCGCATATCTTTACTTAATGATTTCCGTTTCGGTTTCGGGCGTTTTTCATTTTCTTCTAGCATTTTAGCCACTCGATCTTCCGTTTGTTTGACGTTTAGTTGCTTTTGAATAATTTCTTCAAGCAACTTTAGCTGCTTATCGTAATCTTTTAACACAATTAACGCGCGAGCATGACGCTCTGTAATTTGACGTTGCAACAATGCATCTTGTACTTCTTGAGGTAGTTTTAATAGGCGAAGCTTGTTAGCAATGGTCGATTGTCCTTTTCCGAGCCTTTGGGCTAACGCCTCCTGTGTTAAATGATGCAATTCAAGCAAACGAGCATAAGCAATCGCTTCTTCAATCGGAGTCAACTCTTCCCGTTGCAAGTTTTCAATTAAGGCAACAGAAGCCGTTTCTGTATCATTTAAATTTTTAATAATGGCAGGTATGTCGGTCCAACCGAGCTTTTGCGCAGCTCGCCATCTCCGTTCGCCAGCAATAATTTCAAACTTTCCATCTTCACATTCCCGAACGACAATTGGTTGGATCATCCCGTGCGTTCGAATGGTTTGAGCAAGCTCGTCAATTTTATCTTCAACAAAAATGGTCCGCGGCTGAAACCGATTTGGAACAATTTGCGAAATAGCTATTCGCTTAATTTCTTCATTCGGTACGACGATTTCCCCTTGCTCTTTCTCACCAAAGCTAAAAAAGCGCGAAAAAGGATGCTTCATTTCCCCCTAACACCACCTTTGAGAACTCAACACATTCATTCAATTGGAAGTTTGTTCGGTACCCCTGGTTTACGTGGATATTTCTTCGGTGTTTTTCTTCTTTTTTCAATAAAAATAATTGCTCGTTCACTTTCCTCAATCGGTAATACAAATTGTTCTACTTTCGCCACTTCCCCACCAAGCACGCGAATCGCTGTATTTCCTTGTTCAAGCTCCTCTTTTGCTGATGCACCTTTCATCGCAATAAACACCCCACCTACTTTTGCAAGCGGCAAGCAAAGCTCGCTTAACACAGACAATCGCGCGACAGCACGAGCCATCACAACATCAAACGACTCGCGGACACTTTTTTGTCCAAACGTTTCAGCGCGGTCGTGGTAAAAAGCAACTCCCTCAAGTCCAAGTTGCCCTGCTAAATGATTAAGAAACGTGATTCGTTTTTGTAAAGAATCAACAATTGATACATGTAGGTGAGGAAAACAAATTTTTAACGGTATGCTCGGAAATCCTGCCCCCGCTCCGACATCGCAAATCGATAACGGCTGTGAAAAATTGTAATAAAAAGCAGGTGTAATCGAGTCAAAAAAATGCTTTAAGTATACGCCCTCTTTGTCTGTAATGGCCGTTAAGTTCATTTTCTCATTCCATTCAACAAGCAGTTCATAATATGTTTCGAATTGAGCGAGTTGTTGAGGAGAAAGCGAGATGCCTTTCTCCTCTAGCATTTGTTTAAATACATTTACATCCATTGTTCATCCCTCTTTATTCATTTGACACGCGTGCGATTTTTCCCTGCTCTAAATACACTAATAAAATTGAAATATCAGCTGGGTTGACCCCCGAAATGCGCGATGCTTGTGCAATAGAAAGCGGACGGACTTGTTTTAGTTTTTGCCGTGCCTCCGTCGCCAATCCTGTAATCGCATCGTAATCAATATCTTCTGGAATTTTTTTATTCTCCATTTTCTTTAACTTTTCTACTTGTTGTAGTGATTTTTCAATATATCCTTCGTACTTAATTTGAATTTCTACTTGTTCCGCTACTTCTGGATCAATCGGCTGCTCCGTTGGCGCAAGCATTTGAATATGTTCATATGTCATTTCTGGCCGCTTTAACAAGTCGGCAGCACGAATGCCATCTTTTAACTCGCTTCCCCTAACACGCCGAATCATTTCTTGCACTTGCGGCGTCGGTTTAATAATGTACGATTTTAACCGCTTCTTCTCTGCTTCGATCGCTTCTTTTTTCGCTAAAAACTTTTCATATCGCTCTTGTGAGATTAAACCGAGCTTATATCCAATTTCCGTTAAACGTAAATCAGCATTGTCATGTCTGAGTAAAAGACGGTATTCAGCACGGGATGTTAACAAGCGGTACGGTTCATTCGTCCCTTTTGTAACAAGATCATCAATTAAAACACCAATATACGCTTCTGAACGACTTAAAATTAATTCCTCTTTGCCAAGCGCTTTACACGCAGCATTAATACCAGCAATTAATCCTTGGCCAGCGGCCTCTTCATATCCTGATGTTCCGTTAATTTGTCCCGCTGTGTATAGTCGCTGAACGACTTTTGTTTCTAACGTTGGCCATAATTGCGTTGGGACAATCGCATCATATTCGATCGCATAACCGGCTCGCATCAGCTGTGCTTTCTCCAATCCCGGAATAGTCGCTAACATTTGCCGCTGAATATGTTCCGGTAAACTTGTGGACAAACCTTGCACGTACACTTCTTGTGTGTGTCTTCCCTCAGGCTCAAGGAAAATTTGGTGACGCGGCTTATCATGAAAACGAACGATTTTATCTTCGATCGATGGACAATAGCGTGGACCTGTCCCTTTAATCATTCCTGAATACATCGGTGACAAGTGCAAATTTTCATCGATAATTCGGTGCGTTTCCTCAGTCGTGTAAGTGAGCCAACAAGGAAGCTGATCAGTAATGTATTGCTTCGTCTCATATGAAAACGCGCGCGGCACATCGTCCCCTGGCTGAATTTCTGTTTTGCTATAGTCAATCGTATGGCTATTGACTCGCGGCGGTGTCCCCGTTTTAAAACGAACGAGCTCAAAACCAAGCTCCTCTAAATGTTCCGAGAGTTTAATGGATGGTTGTTGATTGTTTGGACCGCTTGAATATTTAATATCTCCAATAATGATTTCACCGCGCAAAAATGTCCCTGTCGTAATAACAACAGCCTTTGCGTAATAGTGAGCACCTGTATGTGTAATAACCCCCTTACATACACCATCTTCGACGATTAATTTTTCTACCTTTCCTTGTAATAATGTTAAATTCTCTTGATTTTCTAACGTTTTTTTCATTTCCTGTTGATATAAAAATTTATCTGCTTGTGCACGCAACGCCCGCACCGCCGGTCCTTTTCCTGTATTTAACATTCTCATTTGAATGTGCGTTTTATCGATATTTTTGCCCATTTCGCCGCCAAGCGCGTCGATTTCGCGTACGACAATCCCTTTTGCGGGACCGCCAATGGATGGATTACATGGCATAAAAGCGATCATATCAAGGTTAAGTGTAATCACTAATGTGCTTGCTCCCATTCGTGCAGCAGCAAGCGCAGCCTCACACCCCGCATGACCAGCACCGACGACGATGACATCATAAGACCCTGCCTCGTAATGCATCATGAAGTTCCCTCCTTATTTTCCTAAACAAAATTGTGCAAACAACTGATCAATTAAGCTTTCGTGTACCGTATCGCCAACAATTTCCCCTAGTAACTCCCACGCTCTTGTTAAATCAATTTGTACGATGTCGATCGGCATGCCCGACTCGATGCCGTGAATCGCTTCTTCTATCGACTTTTTCGCTTGCGTCAGCAACGCAATATGGCGCGAATTTGATACATATGTTAAATCACGTGCTTCGACATCCCCACTGAAAAACAATGAGGCAATCGCCTCTTCAAGTTGATCGATTCCTCTTTCTTCTAGCAACGATGTCGTAATCATTGGTGCCCCTTGCGCCAATTGTTTTACCCGCTCCATATCTATTCGTTTAGGCAAGTCCGTCTTATTGACAATAACGATGACGTCCATCCCTTTTACTGCTTCAAATAGCTGTTCATCTTCTAGCGTCAACGGTTCATTATAGTTGAGCACAAGTAAAATCAAATCGGCTTCTTTTAACACTTTCCGTGATCGCTCGACCCCAATGCGCTCAACGATGTCCTCTGTTTCGCGAATGCCTGCCGTATCTAACAAGCGGAGTGGTACACCCCGGACATTGACATACTCCTCGATCACATCACGCGTCGTGCCGGGAATATCGGTGACGATCGCTCGATTTTCGTGGGCCAAGCTGTTTAATAACGATGATTTCCCGACATTTGGACGTCCGACAATGACGGTCGCTAATCCATCTCGTAACACTTTTCCTTGTTGTGCTGTCTGCAACAATCGTTCAATTTCATTTTTCACTTCTGTCGCTTTCTCAAGCAACAAACGATGCGTCATTTCTTCCACATCATCATATTCTGGATAGTCAATATTTACTTCGACGTGTGCCAACGTCTCTAAAATCGTTTGACGTAGACGACGAATAAGTTTTGATAACCTTCCCTCCATTTGGTTCAATGCAACGGCCATCGCACGATCCGTTTTAGCGCGGATTAAGTCCATCACCGCTTCCGCTTGCGATAAATCAATGCGACCGTTTAAAAAAGCTCTCTTCGTAAATTCACCCGGTTCTGCTAAACGAGCGCCGTACTCTAACACGAGTTGAAGCACGCGGTTAACAGAAATGAGACCTCCATGGCAATTAATTTCAACGACATCCTCGCGTGTGAACGTTTTTGGCGCTCTCATAACAGTTACCATCACTTCTTCAACTGTTTCCTTCGTCTCCGGATGAACGATATGCCCATAATGAATTGTATGAGATGGGACGTCTTTAAGCCTCTTCCCGGCAATTCCGGCAAACAGTTGATCGACAATTTGTATCGCTTTATCCCCACTTAGGCGGACAATTGCAATTGCCCCTTCACCCATCGGGGTTGAGATTGCTGCAATTGTATCAAACTCCATGTTACTCACCTTCTTCCATGAACAAAATCATCCACATCTATGTCACACATATGTTACTCACAATGTTAATCAAATAAATTTTAACTTATCCACATGTGAATAACAACATACACACCGTGTTTCAATTTACAAAAAAAATTCTCTAGGAACAACTTCCCCTAGAGAATGTTTATTGTTTTAATGAAATAACGACGTGGCGATGCGGCTCCGTTCCAGCCGAAAACGTTTGTACTTTTTCATCGTCGCTCAACGCCGCATGGATGACTTTTCGTTCCCATGCACTCATCGGCTCTAACGACATATCTTTTCCAGTTTGCACTACTTTTTTCGCCATGCTTTTCGCTAAACGAACGAGCGTTTCTTCTCTCCGTTTTCGGTAACCTTCGGCATCGATGACAACATAAAGTGAACGATCGGCACAACGATTTAAAACGCCTTGCGCCAACAATTGCAATGCATTCAACGTCTGACCGTGCTTTCCGATGACTCGTGCAACATCTGGACCTGACAGCAAAACAACTAAGCGATCTTTTTCGCTATGGCACGACAGATGAACACGCACGTTCATCTGTTCGATCACTTGCTTTAAAAACGATTCAACACAATAAAATGGGTTGCTGATCGTCACTTCAACGATCGCCTCTTTCCCGCCGAATAAGCCAAGAAACGGCCTTTTTTCATGTTGCAAAACGACGATATCGACCGCTTCTTTCGGCACACGTAACTGCGCTAACGCTTTTTCCACTGCCTCTTCTACCGTTTGGCCACCCATCGTTATTCGTTTCACTTTCCTGTTCCCCCAGCTTGATTCGTTGCTTTTAATTCCGGTCCTTTAATAAAATACGTTTGTGCAATCATAAACAAGTTACCAACTACCCAATAAAGCGAAAGTGCTGCCGGGAAGTTAATTGCAAATACAACAACCATGATCGGCATTAACCAGAGCATCATGGCCATTTGTGGATTTTGTTGCTCGGTGCCAGCCATCATCATTTTTTGCTGAATAAACGTCGTTACTCCCGCGACAAGCGGTAAAATGAAAAATGGATCCTTTTCCCCTAAATCAAACCATAAAAAGTTATGGCGCGCGATTTCCTCTGTACGCATAATCGCGTGGTAAAAACCGATTAAAATTGGCATTTGAATGAGCAGCGGCAAACAACCTGCCAGCGGATTAACGCCATGTTTTTGGAAAAGCAACATCGTCTCTTGTTGCAATTTTTGCTGCGTTTGTGCATCTTTTGAGCTATATTTTTCACGGAGTTTTTGTAACTCTGGTTGCAGCGCCTGCATTGCTTTTGAATTTCTCGTCTGTTGGATCATGAGCGGCAAAATAGCTAAACGGATTAAAATTGTAACGACAATAATCCCTAATCCATAATTGGAACCAAACAACTCAGACGTATATGTAATTAACCAAGATAGCGGGTAAACGATATACTCGTTCCAAAACCCTTTGCTTTCTGCAGTAATTGGCTGATTAATTTCCGTACATCCTGCTAGCACAACAGCAAGAAGTAAAAACAGCCATGCGACTTGCCTTTTTTCCACTCACTTTTCCCCCTTACTTTATACGTTCCTTGAAATATTTTAACATATGGTCGATCAAATTTAACGAAAAACGTTCGCCCGTCTCAAAACGTGCAATAAGCTTTTTTTCACCTCTTCATATTCCATTGTAGCGACCGGCATTCGCGCAATGATCACATAATCTTTGCCAGCTTGAATTCGATCACGTTCTTCATGAAACACTTGACGAATATAGCGCTTCACCTGATTTCGAACGACCGCTTTCCCAATTTTCTTACTAACAGATAATCCGATGCGGAAATACGATTGTTCAGGCTTATCTAGAACGTATATGACAAACTGTCGGTTCGCTACCGATTTTCCTTTCTTAAACACTTCTTGAAACTCGTCATTTTTTTTTATGCGATATTTTTTTCTCATGTGCTCCGATAACACCTCGATCGTAACTCCCGTTAGAAAAAAGACCACTGATCGTTCAGTGGCCTATGCAGATAATACTTTTCTTCCTTTACGACGACGGCGAGCAAGAACTTTACGGCCGTTCTTTGTGCTCATACGCGCGCGGAAACCGTGTACTTTGCTACGTTTCCGTTTGTTTGGTTGATACGTTCTTTTCATATATGACACCTCCCTGAGGAATAACTGTTAAAAGACAGTCTTTCTAATTATAGTGAGAAATTAAGAGAAATGTCAACTACTCCGGGAGTATCTTTTTTTGACGATCCTGTGATTATTACTGTGGATAAAGTTTTTGTCGCTTTTTTTGTATCCACAACATTTATCGACAAGTTTTTCACATCTTATAACCTTGTGGATAAAATTTTTTCACATCTTTTTTGTTTTGTGGATAATATTTTAAAACCATTGCAACATAAGTATTTATCTGCTATTATATTGTTGTTTTTACTCTGGATAATTCCATATTTTTTTCTCATTATCCACAAAATGTGGATAATGTGTGGACAGTTTCGTCCACATTATGTGTAAATATTTGTCCACAATCGGTGAAAACTGTCGAAAAAAATTTTTTTATAGGTAACGTTGTGCAAAAGTTATACACCCGCGCGGAGAAGGAGGGAGAGCGGCGTGGAAAACATTTCAGACTTATGGAATAAAGCGTTAGCAGAAATTGAGAAAAAAATTAGCAAGCCTAGCTTCGAAACATGGTTGAAATCAACAACGGCCCATTCGCTAAAAGGCGACATACTTATTATTACCGTTCCAAACGAATTTACGAAAGACTGGCTCGAGTCGCGTTACACCCGGCTTATCGAACAAACGCTTTATGATATTACCGGGGAAGAATTAAAAATCAAATGCACGATTCCTAACGATCAAACACCGGAAGAATTTGATGTAAAGCCAACAAGCAAACCGCGAAAACACGATGATGAACAAACAGAATTTCCACAAAGTATGCTCAATCCAAAATATACGTTCGACACATTTGTCATTGGATCCGGAAACCGCTTTGCCCATGCCGCATCTTTAGCGGTAGCAGAAGCACCGGCCAAAGCGTACAACCCCCTTTTCATTTATGGTGGTGTAGGCCTAGGCAAGACGCACCTCATGCATGCGATCGGTCATTACGTTCTTGAACATAATCCGTCAGCAAAAGTTGTGTATTTATCTTCGGAAAAGTTTACAAATGAATTTATTAACGCCATTCGCGATAACCGCCCGGATGATTTTCGCAACAAATATCGCAACGTGGACGTGCTGTTAATAGATGATATTCAATTTCTAGCTGGAAAAGAACAAACGCAAGAAGAGTTTTTCCATACGTTTAATACACTACATGAAGAAAGTAAGCAAATTGTCATATCAAGCGACCGACCTCCAAAAGAAATTCCGACGTTAGAAGATCGCCTTCGCTCTCGTTTTGAATGGGGCTTAATTACAGATATCACTCCTCCCGATTTAGAAACGAGGATTGCCATTTTACGCAAGAAAGCAAAAGCGGAGGGATTCGACATCCCGAACGAAGTGATGTTGTATATTGCTAATCAAATTGATTCAAACATTCGTGAATTAGAAGGAGCGCTCATTCGCGTCGTTGCTTACTCTTCCTTAATCAACAAAGAAATTAACGCTGACTTAGCAGCCGAGGCGTTAAAAGACATTATTCCGAGTTCAAAGCCGAAAGTGATTACCATTCAAGATATTCAACGTGTCGTTGGCGAGCATTTTAACGTGAAGCTTGAAGATTTTAAGGCGAAGAAACGGACAAAATCAGTTGCTTTTCCACGCCAAATTGCGATGTATCTTTCACGTGAGCTGACGGACTGTTCACTCCCGAAAATTGGTGAAGAATTTGGTGGACGTGATCATACAACTGTCATTCATGCACATGAAAAAATCTCAGCTCTCATTCAAACAGATGTTCAACTACAAAAACAGTTGAAAGAAATTATGGAGAAACTGAAATAATGTGAATAACTTTGTTTTATTTGTGCACAGACTGTCCACATGTGGATAGCCTGTGCTTCCTTTGTTTTGTTCACTTATCCACATAATCACAACGCCTAGTACTACGATTAATAGTTTTTAAAAAAAATAATAAATAAATTTTAGGGAGGTTTTCCTTGTGAAAGTTATTATCGACCGCGATCACTTAGTGAGAAGTGTACAAGATGTTATGAAAGCTGTATCATCCCGTACAACGATCCCTATTTTAACTGGAATTAAAATTGTCGCTTCCGAACATGGTGTCACAATGACAGGAAGTGATTCAGATATTTCTATTGAATCATTTATCCCTGCAGAGGAAGAAGATCGAATGATTGTCGATGTCATTAAACAAGGAAGTGTCGTATTACAAGCCCGTTTTTTTAGCGAGATTGTTCGCAAATTACCAAAAGAAGCAGTAGAAATTGAAGTAAAAGATCAATTTGTTACAACAATTCGTTCAGGAAAAACAGAGTTTTATTTGAATGGGTTAGATCCAGAAGAATATCCACGCTTGCCGCAAATTCAAGAGGAAAATATGTTTAAAATACCAGCTGATTTGTTGAAACATGTCATTCGTCAAACGGTCTTTGCTGTGTCCACCTCAGAAACACGACCAATCTTAACAGGTGTAAACTGGCGGATCGAAAACAATGAGCTAACGTGTATTGCAACAGACAGTCACCGGCTAGCTATGCGAAAAGCGAAAGTGGAAACCGAGACCGAAGCACATTACAACATCGTTATTCCTGGAAAAAGCTTGAATGAATTAAATAAAATTCTCGAGGAAACAAATGAACTTGTTCACATTGTTGTAACTGAAAATCAAGTATTATTCAAAACGAAACATTTACTATTTTTCTCACGGTTACTAGACGGAAACTATCCGGACACATCGCGGCTTATTCCTACAGACAGCCAAACGGATATGATTGTAAAAACAAAAGAGTTTTTGCAAGCGATCGACCGGGCGTCGCTACTAGCGCGTGAAGGAAGAAACAATGTCGTCCGTTTAACAACGTTACCTGGAAAAGTCGTTGAAATTTCTTCGAACTCACCGGAAATCGGAAAAGTGGTAGAGGAAGTGCAATGTGAACAACTAGAAGGTGAAGAGCTAAAAATCTCTTTCAGTGCTAAATATATGATGGACGCATTAAAAGCGTTAGAAGGAGCAGAGATTAAAATTAGTTTTACTGGTGCGATGCGACCATTTTTGATTCGCCCGCTCCATGATGATTCGATGCTTCAGTTAATTTTACCTGTGCGCACATACTAAAGCTGCTAGACAGACTAGCAGCTTTCCTTTTCTTAATCCCTATTTTTTAGTACAATGAAAGAATGGACACTTTTTATGGAAAGTGAGCGGATGATGGATGAAAGAAATAAAAATTGCAACAGAAACAATTACGCTTGGACAATTTTTGAAATTAGCGAACGTCATTTCAACAGGTGGCATGGCGAAATGGTTTTTACAAACAAACGATGTATTTGTTAACGGTGAACGAGAACAACGTCGCGGTCGCAAGTTGAAAGTCGGGGACGTTGTTGATATTGAAACAATCGGTACATTTACGATTCGTTCGTAAAGGTGGGGGCACCTTTGTTTTTAGAACAGTTAACTTTAAAAAATTACCGCAACTATGAGCAAGGTGATTGGCAATTTAAAAATAAAGTAAATGTCATTTTGGGAAAGAATGCCCAAGGAAAAACAAACGTTATGGAGTCTATTTATGTGTTGGCGATGGCGAAGTCGCATCGGACGACGAACGATAAAGATTTAATTCGTTGGGACGAAGATTATGCTAAAATAGAAGGTAGAGTAGGAAAGAAAAACGGTTCAACTTTTTTACAGTTGACGCTATCGAAAAAGGGAAAAAAGGCGAGACTAAACTACATTGAACAAGCAAAATTGAGTAGTTATGTTGGGCACATGAATGTTGTTATGTTTGCTCCAGAAGATTTAAACCTTGTAAAAGGGAGCCCACAAATTCGAAGGCGCTTCATCGACATGGAAATTGGCCAAGTATCGCCTGTGTATATGCATGGGCTTGCACAATATCAAAAAGTGTTACAACAAAGAAATCAATATTTAAAACTACTTCAGTCAAAAAAGCAAACGGACGAAACATTCCTCGATGTGCTTACAGAACAGCTTGTGCAGCTCGCAGCTAAAATTACTCTGAAAAGATATGAATTTATCGAATTACTACAAAGATGGGCAAAACCGATTCATGCCGAAATTAGTCGAGGGAACGAACAATTAGCCATTCATTATCGTCCGTCCATTGATGTATTAGATAAACAACAATTGTCGAGAATAGTAGAAGCGTATAACGACAAATTCACAAAAATAAAAACAAAAGAAATAGAACGAGGCACAACACTCATCGGACCACATCGGGATGATTTATCGTTTACAATCAACGAAAAAGATGTGCAAACGTTTGGTTCACAAGGTCAACAACGAACGGCAGCTCTTTCATTAAAATTAGCTGAAATTGATTTAATTTTTTCAGAGATCGGTGAGTATCCAATTCTTTTGCTCGATGATGTGCTATCGGAGCTCGATGATTTCCGCCAAACGCATTTGCTAGATGCTATACAAGGCAAAGTTCAAACATTTGTCACAACAACGAGCATCGATGGAATTGAGCACCGCGTCATTCAAGATGCGGATGTGTATGAAGTCATATCAGGGCAAATGATAAAACGCTAGTCGTTCATAAAACTCGAACATATTGTTCGAAAAGGAAAGCGTAGGTGATCAATAATGACGATGGAACAAAGAGAGCAAACGGTTTATGATGAAAGTCAAATTCAAGTTCTCGAAGGATTGGAAGCGGTACGAAAGAGACCTGGAATGTATATCGGATCAACCGGGGCAAAAGGACTGCACCATCTTGTGTGGGAAATTGTTGATAACAGTATCGATGAAGCATTAGCTGGATTTTGTACAGAGATTAACGTCATTGTTGAAGAAGATAACAGCATTACAGTGATTGATAACGGGCGCGGGATTCCAGTTGGTATTCACGAAAAGATGGGAAGACCAGCTGTTGAAGTCATTATGACTGTGCTACATGCAGGTGGAAAGTTTGGCGGGGGCGGCTATAAAGTATCCGGTGGTTTGCACGGGGTCGGTGCATCTGTCGTCAACGCTTTGTCAGAAGAATTAGAAGTATACGTACATCGCGACGGGAAAATTCACTATCAAAAATATAAGCGGGGAGTGCCTTGTTCGGATTTGCAAGTGGTAGGCGAGACAGATCGAACAGGGACGACGATCCATTTTAAACCAGACCCGAAGATTTTTGAAGAAACAACTGAATATGATTATGATACGCTCGCACATCGATTGAGAGAGCTCGCCTTTTTAAACAAAGGTATTCGCATTACGCTCGAAGATCGCCGTGAAGAGAAGCGTGCTAATGAATATTACTACGAGGGTGGAATCTCCTCATATGTCAAGCATTTAAATCGAACAAAAGAGACGCTCCATGAGGAGCCGATTTACATTGAGGGCGAAAAAGACGGTATCCAAGTGGAAATCGCTTTACAATATAATGACGGATATACAAGTAATATTTACTCTTTTGCGAACAACATTCATACGCATGAAGGCGGTACGCATGAACTTGGTTTTAAGACCGCTTTAACGCGAATTATTAATGATTATGGTCGGAAAAATAATATGTTCAAAGAGCAAGATGCCAACTTGACGGGTGAAGACGTACGTGAAGGGCTTACTGCAATCATTTCAGTAAAACATCCGTCGCCGCAGTTTGAGGGACAAACGAAGACGAAACTCGGAAATAGCGATGCCCGTACGGCGACCGAATCAATTTTTGCTGAACAATTCGAAAAGTTTTTGCTGGAAAACCCGTCTGTTGCAAAAAAAATCGTTGAAAAAGGAATTCTAGCTTCGCGCGCACGTCTAGCAGCTAAGCGCGCAAGAGAGCTAACGAGAAGAAAAAATGCTCTTGAAGTATCGAGTTTGCCTGGGAAATTAGCGGATTGTTCTTCGAAAGATCCATCAATATGCGAGTTGTATGTCGTTGAAGGAGATTCAGCGGGTGGTTCTGCTAAACAAGGACGTGATCGTCATTTTCAAGCGATTTTACCGCTACGAGGTAAAATTATTAACGTTGAAAAGTCGAGATTAGATAAAATTTTATCAAACAATGAAGTGCGTGCAATTATTACAGCTCTCGGTACGGGAATTGGGGAAGATTTTGATATTACAAAAGCCCGTTACCATAAAATTATTATTATGACGGATGCGGATGTGGATGGTGCTCACATTCGAACATTGTTGCTCACATTTTTCTACCGCTATATGCGCGATGTAATCGAACAAGGTTACGTGTATATTGCTCAGCCACCGTTATATAAAATTCAACAAGGGAAAAGAATTGAGTATGCGTATAGCGATCGACAACTTGAAGAAATACTCGCCCGTTTGCCTGAGCAGCCAAAACCGATCATTCAACGTTACAAAGGTCTTGGTGAAATGAATCCAGAACAACTTTGGGAAACAACGATGAACCCTGAGACGCGAACATTGTTAAAAGTAAGTTTGCAAGATGCGATGGAAGCGGATGAGACGTTTGAAATCTTAATGGGAGATAAAGTTGAACCACGTAGACAGTTTATCGAGGAAAATGCAAAATACGTAAAAAATCTTGACATTTAAACATGTTGGAGAGTGTTTATTCACCCTCCCCCTGTTTCCTTTATTTGTTAAGTAAGGGAGGTTTGTTGCTATATGTCTGAACGGGTAAAAGAAATAAGCATTAGTCAAGAAATGCGTGCATCGTTTCTTGACTATGCTATGAGCGTTATCGTATCGCGCGCACTTCCAGATGTGCGTGATGGGCTCAAGCCGGTACATCGTCGCATTTTATATGCGATGCACGATTTAGGGATGACGGCGGACAAGCCTTATAAAAAGTCAGCACGCATTGTTGGTGAAGTTATCGGAAAATATCATCCGCACGGTGATGCAGCAGTATACGATACGATGGTGCGGATGGCCCAAGATTTTAACTATCGATATATGCTTGTTGATGGCCATGGAAACTTCGGGTCGATCGATGGGGATGCCGCAGCGGCTATGCGTTATACAGAGGCGAGAATGTCGAAAATTTCGATGGAGCTGTTGCGTGATATTAACAAGGACACGATCGACTATCAAGATAACTACGACGGTTCAGAACGTGAACCAATCGTTTTGCCGGCCCGCTTTCCAAATTTACTCGTAAACGGGTCTTCAGGCATTGCAGTTGGAATGGCGACAAACATTCCACCTCACCAACTTGGGGAGGTTATTGACGCTTTATTAGAACTTATGAAAGACCCGAACATGACTGTTGCTGAACTGATGGAGTATTTGCCGGGTCCAGATTTTCCGACAGGTGCTCAAATTATTGGAAGGAGCGGCATTCGGAAAGCGTATGAAACAGGTCGAGGTTCAATTACGTTACGTGCAAAAGCGGAGATTGAACAAAAAGAAAACGGAAAAGAAATGATTATTGTCCGTGAATTGCCTTATCAAGTAAATAAAGCTAAGTTGATTGAAAAAATTGCTGAGCTTGTACGCGAAAAGAAAATTGATGGCATTACAGATTTGCGTGATGAATCGGATCGAAGCGGCATGCGTATCGTCATTGAAGTGAGAAGAGATGTGAGCGCCCATGTCGTACTTAACAATTTGTATAAACAAACCGCTTTACAAACGAGCTTTGGTATTAACATGCTTGCGCTTGTCGACGGGCAGCCGAAAGTATTGAATTTAAAGCAATGTTTACAACATTACTTAGATCATCAAAAAGTTGTCATTCGTCGTCGCACGCAGTTCGAATTAAACAAGGCGGAGGCTCGTGCGCACATTTTAGAAGGATTACGTATTGCTCTTGACCACCTAGATGAAGTCATTGAGCTTATTCGTCAATCTGCCACAGCAGACGTAGCAAAAGAAGGATTAATGACGAGGTTTCAGTTAAGCGAGAAGCAAGCGCAAGCTATTTTAGATATGCGCCTGCAACGTTTAACGGGATTAGAGCGTGAAAAAATTGAGCAAGAGTACGCTGAATTATTAGGACTTATCGCGCATTTAAAGGCTATTTTAGCTGATGAACAAAAAGTGTTACAAATTATTCGTGATGAGTTGCTTGAAATTAAAGAAAAGTTCAATGATCATCGTCGCACAGAAATCGTAAATGGCGGTTTGGAAACGATCGATGACGAAGACTTAATTACTCGTGAAAATATTGTTGTTACGCTAACTCACCGGGGATATATTAAGAGACTCCCTGTCTCAACATATCGGAGCCAAAGACGAGGTGGGCGAGGTATTCAAGGAATGAATACGAACGAGGACGATTTCGTTGAACACCTAGTCATTACATCTACACATGATATTGTTTTATTTTTTACAAACAAAGGAAAAGTATATAAGGCAAAAGGATATGAAATCCCAGAATTTAGTCGTACAGCAAAAGGTCTCCCAATCGTTAACTTATTAAACATTGAAAAAGATGAAGTCATTAATACAGTTATTGCTATCGAACAATTTCATGAAGATGCGTTTTTATTTTTCACAACAAAGCAGGGTATTGCTAAACGATCACCGTTATCTTCATTTGCTAACATCCGGAACCATGGTTTAATTGCAATTCATTTGCATGAAGGTGATGAGTTAATATCCGTAAAACTTACAGACGGCCATAAACATATCATCGTCGGAACGAAAAATGGAATGTTGATCCGTTTTCCTGAAACAGATGTCCGCTCGATGGGACGAACAGCTGCAGGTGTGAAGGCGATTACGCTATGTCCGGGTGACGAAGTTGTTGGAATGGAAAGTTTAAACGGTAATGAGGAAATTTTAATTGTAACGAAAAAAGGATATGGAAAACGAACGCCAGCTTCCGAATATCGCATTCAAAGCCGGGGAGGAAAAGGAATAAAAACGTGCAATATTACCGAAAAGAATGGCGATGTCGTGGCCGTGAAAACAGTCACAGGCGAAGAGGATTTAATGTTAATGACTGCAAGTGGTGTAATGATTCGCATAGCAGTTGGGGATATTTCTGTCATGGGACGGAATACACAAGGTGTGAAACTTATTCGTCTTGATGAAGACGGCGAGCAAGAGTACGTTGCAACGGTAGCCAAAGTGCCGAAAGAAGAAGAGAAAGAGCAATTGCAAGAAGAGTAGGGGGGAATCCCCCCTACGTTCTACAAAGGCGGTGGGAGATGTGTTGTTAGTAAAAACAGCCCAATTGCAAGAGGGATGCATTTTAGCGGAAGACGTCATTGGAAAGTCGAATCGTGTTATTGTTCCAAAGAATACGGTATTAGACACAAAAATGCTAACTGTATTGCAAAAATTTCTTGTTACTCAAGTGCGAGTACAATCAGTTCTTGTCGATGGGAGTACATTTCGTCCGAGTGAAATTATTCAAGAGGACGAACCAAAGCCGAGAGTAACAGAAAACAAAGACATATTGACATTATATTTGGAAGCTGTTCAGCAATACAAACAGATGTTTCAAAGTTGGCAATCGGGATTGCCTATTGACATCGGAAAAGTCCGGAAAATGTTTATGCCTCTATTTGAAAAAGTATTAGAAGCGGAAAAGGAGTTGCTCTTTTTTCATCACTACTGTACAAAGTCAGAATATTTATTCCACCATGCAGTAACGGTTGGCCTTCTTTCAGGTGTATTGGCTAAAAAATTACAATACACCAAAGGTGACTATTGCCAAGTAGCCATTGCTGGCTTATTAAGCGATTGTGGTATGGCAAAAGTCGATCCGAAAATACTGAATAAAAGTACAGCTCTTACTCCAGCCGAATATAAAGATATGCGTCAACATACTGTTTATGGGTATAAAATGGTTCAAAAAGTTGCGGCGCTACAAGAAGGGGTAAAGCTTGCCATTTTGCAACATCATGAGAGAAATGATGGCAGCGGGTATTTGCTTAATGTGAAGGAAGAAAAAATACACCCTTATAGTAAAATTGTTGCTGTCGCTGATGTATATCATGCGATGATTTCTGAACGTCCTTATCGTAATAAGCAATCTCCTTTCAAAGTATTTGAACAAATCCATAAAGATTGTTTTGGAAAATTTGATCTCTCTGTTGTTCAAGCGTTATCTTCGCTTTTAATGACTCTTTCGATTGGAGCAAAGGTGAAATTATCAAACGAGCAGGTCGGAGAAATTGTCTTTTTCGAGCAAGATTCACCGTTTCATCCGATGATTAAAATAAGTGGGACAAATCAAATTGTTTCACTGAAAGAAGAAAGAGATGTATTTATCGAAGAAATTATAAAATGACAACGGTCATCGCTGTTGTCATTTTATTTTTTTATAAAAAACATAAGAAAAAGTGTTGACAATAACAAAGGGCTCTTGTATGATATATCTTGTGCTTGATGTTCCTTGAAAACTGAACAAAACAGCAGCGTAAAAGCTAGAGATAAACTTTCTATG
>NZ_DAITON010000009.1:0-38036 GCF_036834105.1 Anoxybacillus sp.
TTACTTATATTTTGCTTTGATATAAAAAGCTATAACTATAATATAGTTTGTTACTTACTTTTGTAAAGTAAAAAGATTGCTGATTAGATGACAAACAGCGAAGGAATAGGTAAAATACATATGTAGGTATAGAAACAAAAGGACGGTGTCATATGACAGGATATGTATTTCATCATTCAAAAGCGGAAAAGTTGTTGCATCCAAAAAGAAGAGAGCTCATTGCTCCGGAAAAAGTCATTTCATTGCTGAACGTGAGCGAGCATGATATTGTCGCCGATTTAGGGGCGGGGAACGGATATTTTGCTGTACCGATCGCCAAACGAGCAAAAACGGTGTACGCTGTTGATGTGCAACAACAAATGCTCGATTTACTCCAACAACATGCTGAACGAGAAGGAGTAAAAAACGTGTCTTACATCGTTAGCGATGTGGCGAAAACAACGATTTCACCGCAATCTGTAGATAAGGGACTAATGGCGTTTGTTTTGCATGAAGTGGACGATCGAGAAGCGGTGTTTGCGGAAATCGCCCGCATCATGAAACTGAACGGTGCGTTTATGTTGATCGAATGGGAGGCAGTAGAAAGTGAAATGGGCCCACCGCTTCACGAACGCATTCCATCACATCAGCTCATGGATGAGACAAAAGCACATTTCGCACATGTGGAGCTCGTTCATTTCCATCCGAGCGTGTACGGTATAATCGTCAAACATTGTCATGCGTCATAGCTATGTTTATGTTTTCAAGAGGTGAGCGTATGAGTGCGCGCCTAGGAATGAAAGAAAACCTCATCTCATTTTTATTATTGGTCATCATTAACGTGTTTGTTGGGGCGATGGTCGGTTTAGAACGAACGATTTTGCCGATGATTGGTGAAAAGCAATTTGGGCTTACATCGATGGGAGCGGCTATCTCGTTTATTATTAGCTTCGGCTTGTCTAAAGCGATTGTAAACTATTTTGCTGGTCAGCTTGCTGATCGGTTTGGTAGAAAAAACATATTGCTAGCAGGATGGATAATAGGGTTATTCGTTCCAATATGTATGCTTACTGCACACGAATGGTCAATTGTCGTGTTTGCGAACGTACTGCTTGGCATTAACCAAGGATTGACGTGGTCGATGACTGTCAATATGAAAATTGACATCGCCAAGCCAACGGAACGAGGTACAGCGGTTGGTTTAAATGAGTTTGCTGGTTATTTTGGTGTCGCGATAATGGCGGCGCTGTCGGGTTATCTCGCTTCGACATTTTCACTTGATCTTCAATTGTTTTACATTGGTATTGTGGTTGCACTTACTGGAATAGGCTTATCCATCGTCGTTAAAGATACGAAACATCATGTTCAACTGCATATGGAACGAAGAAAAAAGGAGCGAACAGAAACGTTATCCGCAAAAGATGTATTTCAGCAGACGACATGGAAAAATAAAACGCTATCTAGTTTTAGTTTGGCAGGACTTGTAACTAATTTAAAAGATGGTGTTGCATGGGGATTATTCCCTTTATATTTCACTTCCCTCGGGCTATCCGTTTCACAAACAGGGATGATCGTTGCGATTTACCCTGCTTCATGGGGGATATGTCAGCTTTTCACAGGTGCCATTAGCGATCGAGTCGACAGAAAAAAGATGATTGCATACGGCATGTGGTTACAGGCGTTGTCCTTGTGGCTGATGCTTATCGTGGATGATGTCGTATTATGGATGGTTGGTGCGGTATTGTTAGGGCTCGGAACAGCAATGGTATATCCGACGTTGCAAGCGGCAATTAGCGATGTGACAGCGATATACTGGCGCGCTTCTGCGATGGGAGTATATCGATTTTGGCGCGATAGCGGCTATGCGATCGGTGCCGCGATGGCAGGGATCATTGCCGACTGGCTCGGATTCCGTTGGGCAATTGGGTTGACAGCGATATTGCCGATACTTGCTGGATGGCGGGTATATACAAAAACGAAAAACTAGGCAACATGCCCCTAGTTTTTCTTGTAAATGAAAACGATCGGTTCGAACAAATAAAAAATAGGTACGAATCGCCACAACATATCATGCTGTAAAAGGGGTTCATGTTTGTATTTCATCACGGATCCCTTTTTTACTTTAACAAGCGACAAGCCGTTGACACATACATTAATAAAAGAGCAAATGCCAAGGGGGTTGAGGGGTGAACATTTTAGTCATTTGGCGGTTGTTGACGGTTGGTGGGGTGAATGCCGGATGGCGCAATCGGGCGCTATATTTTAAAAAGCATGGCATTACGACCGATTTTTTATATACGAAAGATTTGGGCGGCATGCATATGATGGAAGATGTCGCCAACGTGTATGTAGTGAAAAAGAAGCAGGATGTTCATGCCATTTTACGAAAAGGGTATGATGCGATCATTGTTGTTGATACGAGCCAAGCGTACGAGTGGTTGAACGACGTTGGCTATGCAGGTCCGATTATTGTCGAGGCGCGCACGCCGGAGTTGTTGAAGTTAAAGCGGAACTTGCAAGGGGTTGAGACGATTGTCCCGCGCCAGTTTATCGTTCCGTCTTATTACCAAAAGCGTCTTCTTTCCGTCCTCGTTGACGATCAAGCACCGATTACCGTCATTTATAACGGATTAGACGCTTCCTTTTTTCGACCATCTGTATGCGATGATGTACCAGATAAAAAAATTATTGCTTATGTCGGGCGATTAGATGGAAGGAAAAATTGGCGGGCGTTTTTACGCATCGTCTCGCTATTACAAAAAGAGCGGGATGATATCGAATGTTGGATCGTTGGTGGGGCGCATAGTGTCGATAAACAAACGTTTGAGGCGGAGTTTGAGGCGGAATGGAAAGAAAAAAAGCTCGATTCGTTCGTCAAATGGTTTCCTGTCGTTCCGTATCAACAAATGCCTCACATATACGCTCGCATTCGTCAATCAGGGGGATGCTTACTAGCGACAACGAAAGTCGAATCGTTCGGCAATACGTTTATTGAAGCGATGGCGTGTGGCGTGCCGGTCGTTGCCCCGCGCGTATCGGCCATGCCGGAAGTGATCGCTCATGGGAAAACAGGATACTTATTTCGCGAACATCATACGCGCGGTGCCGTTCGAGCGATTGAAGCGATCATCGACGATAGACAGCGATATGAAGAGATGAGCGAAGCGGGCAGGGCGCGCGTGCTAGCGCAATTTACGATTGAACGTTGTGCCGAAACGTATGTCGATGTACTACAACATATTGTAGGTGAACAAACATGAACTATGAAATGACGTTCGCAAGCCATAAACATAACTCTCATCTTGTGACGTTTCATGATGGAACAAAATACGTCGTGAAATTTTATGACGCGAAAAAGCCGAAAGCGCTCATCAACGAATGGCTCGCATACCAAATTGCGAAATATATGAACCTTCCGCTTCCGCACGCCCGACTCGTTTCTTTACCTGACACGCTCGTACCGATTCCAGATGACACAACGATTGTGAAAACGAAAACGCAGTTTGCTAGCGCGTATATTGATGGGAAAAACGCCCATGAAACGACGCTTCATCGCATCGTCAACGCCGATCAGCTTGCGGGGGTGATCGTTTTTGACTATTGGCTGTACAATCGCGACCGAACGCGAAAAAACGTCATCATCGAACAAAATGGCGAGCATCAGACGTTATGGATCATTGATCATGCCGACATATGCGGTTCATTTGCGTGGACGGTTGAACAGTTAAAACAGCTGCCGCAAACGCTTATCGAAAGCGCGACACATCGCATGATGGCGTCGTTTGTGACCGTTCAGCAATTAGAGGAAGCGATCGCCGTTATGCAAACGATGCCGACGCTTTTACTTGAAGAAATGACGAAACATATGCCTGACGATTGGCCGATGACGGAAGAAGAACGAAAGCAGCTCGTTCATACGCTCGTGTATCGGCGCGATCATGTCGTTCCGCATCTCATCCGCAAATGTTGTAAACAGCTTTGGCCTGAGCTAGCATAGCTTAGGCTTTTTCCATATATGAGCGAAAGAAAATAGATAAATAGGGAAAGGCCGTATCCTTTGTCCGAGAGGATGTATATGTTATTAACAGAGAGAAAAAATTTGTTAGAAAGGTGTGAGGATATAATGATGAAAATTGTTTTAGATGCAGGGCATGGAGGGAATGACCCGGGGGCAGTCGGAAACGGTCTTCGTGAAAAAGATGTAACGTTAACGATTGTGACGAAAATAGGGGAGATGCTGAAAGAGTATGAACATGTCGATGTGCACTATACGCGGACAGACGACCAGTTTATTGAACTCTCGGAACGGGCAGCGATAGCAAATCGAATCGGTGCGGACTTCTTTTTATCCGTTCATGTGAACGCAGGGGGTGGAACAGGATTTGAATCATATATATTCAATGGAAATGTGAGCAAAGAAACCGTTTCATATCAAAACATCATTCATGATGAAGTGATGAAAGCGATTGGAGATGTGCGCGATCGCGGAAAAAAACGTGCCAACTATGCGGTGCTTCGTCAAACGAATATGCCAGCTTTATTGACGGAAAACTTATTTATCGACAACGCAGGCGATGCCGCGAAGCTGAAATCAGACGAATTTCTGTCGCAAATTGCCCGCGGTCATGTGGAAGGAATAGCGAAAGCGTTCGGATTGCAAAAGAAACCGCCTGCTCCACCGAAAGAAGATGGAAAGTTATACCGCGTGCAAGTCGGGGCATTTCGCGACAAAAAAAACGCCGAACGCCTCGTCGAAGAGTTAAGAAAAAAAGGATACGATGCGATCATTGTTTAACCTCTGCGATTGGCAGGGGATTTTTTATGCATATTTTTCATTTGTTGTTAAAAAATAATAGCGAATGGAGGGGCGTTATGAGACTGTTCACATGTGGCATCATCATCGTTTGTTTACATGCCTTGCCGTATTTTTTGCTTGGGGAAGATGCGCATATGCGCGTGCACGATAATTTAGACTCCAATATTGCTTGGTATCGCGTGCTCGTACAAAGTGGCGAGCTGTTCGGCTCCGTTCATGCGACAATTCCGCAAATCATCGGCGGCTTGCCGCGCAACGCGTACGGGACGGAGTTTAGCGGCATCGTGTTGCTTCATGCCCTTTTTCCGTCCGTTTACGCCTATGGATTGAGCCAGCTTCTTACGCGCCTATTTGCGTTCATCGGCATGTACTTATTATTAAAAACGCACGTATTAAAGGAAAAAGAAGCGGAGTGGATTCGCGTTGGGGTCGCGCTTGCGTTTGCCCTTACGCCGTTTTGGCCGTCAGGCATGCTTAGTACGCTTGGTATGCCGCTAGCGTTATGGGCGCTATTCAACATTCGCGCTGGTGATCGTTCGTTGAAAAATTATGTCGTGTTGACGTTGTTGCCATTTTATTCTAGCTTTGTGCTCGGCTTTTTCTTTTTTTTAAGCGCGATGTTTATATTTTGGGCGTTCGATGCGTGGCGACGCCGTCCGAACGTGCCCCTTTTGTTGGCGCTTATATATATGACCGTTCTTTATTTAGCGATTGAATATCGGCTCGTTCATTCGTTTTTATTTGCGACAGAGCCGACGAGCCGCGATGAATATGTGCATGCTCGCCTACCGTTATGGCGATCGCTTCGCCTGACGCTCAAAAACTACATGTTCGGCCATACGCATGTGATGACGATTCATACGCTCATTATTTTACCGATCACGTTTATCGCTTTATATATCGTATGGCGAAAAACATGGTGGCAACAAGAGCGGCTGTTTTGGCAGCTTCACATCATAAACGTTATGCTCTCCGCGTGGTATGCGTTTTGGTTTTACAAAGGATGGTTGCCTGCGACAGAAGCGTTTCCATTTTTAGATCGGTTTAATTTTGCGCGTTATCATTTTTTGCGACCGATGGTCATTTACGTGCTGTTTGCGCTATCGCTTCGCATCATATGGCGCGCGTGGGATCGAAGCGTCGTCTCGTTTGCGATTGTTTCCCAACTCGTTGTGGCGATGTTGTTTCATGAACAAATTGTATATCGCGACAAGCCGACGTTTCGCGCGTTTTATGCGGAAAAGCAGTTTGAACAAGTGAAGCGCTATATCGGAAAGCCGCTTCATACGTATCGCGTCGTCAGCATCGGCATGCATCCGGCGATCGCCCAATATAACGGTTTTTATACGCTCGATACGTACAACAATTTTTATCCGCTGTCGTATAAGCATCAGTTTCGGAAAATTATTGCGAGTGAGCTTGCGAAAAATAAAAAACTCAAACAATATTTCGATGAATGGGGCGGTCGTTGTTACATATTTGTTGACGAACTAGGGAAGCACTACATGTTTACGAAGCAATCGAACAAGCGCATTCGCCATATGAAGCTTCATACGGACGTATTGTACGACATGGGCGGACGGTACGTGTTTTCCGCCTTGCCGATTGACAACGCCAAACAAAACAACTTAAAGCTATTGCGCACGTTTGAACACGATGAATCCGCATGGAACATTTACTTATACGAAGTGGAAAGGGAGAAAACGACATGACCGTTTTAGCGATCGTTGTACCTTGTTATAACGAGCAAGATATATTGCCAGAAACGATTGAACAACTGCTTTCGTTAAGGCAGCAGCTCGTGGATGAACAACTTATTTCCAAAGAAAGCAAAATTGTATTTGTCGACGACGGAAGCCGCGATCAAACGTGGACGATCATTTATAAAGCATGTTTGCGACATGAAGAAGTGAAAGGAATAAAACTGGCAGGCAATGCAGGGCATCAAAACGCCCTTTTAGCAGGTATGTT
This sequence comes from Anoxybacillus sp., assembly GCF_036834105.1. Lineage (NCBI taxonomy): Bacteria > Bacillati > Bacillota > Bacilli > Caryophanales > Anoxybacillaceae > Anoxybacillus > Anoxybacillus sp. The sequence continues at coordinate 6,767 of NZ_DAITON010000009.1, forward strand.
TGCCGTCAAAGACGTGGCGCATTGCATCGTAACGATGGATGCCGACTTGCAAGATGATATATATGTCGTGCGCGAGTTCGTGCAAAAATTTCATGACGGATACGACATCGTTTATGGAGTGAGAAGAAAGCGCGACGTTGATTCGTACATGAAGCGGTGGACGGCGGAAACATTTTACCGCATGATGAATCGCATCGGGGTGAAGCTTATATACAATCATGCCGACTATCGTCTCATGAGCCGGCGCGCGGTAGAGGCGTTGCAGCAATTTCGCGAAGTAAACATGTTTTTGCGCGGAGTTGTCCCGCTCCTTGGCTTTCCTTCTACGACCGTATATTACGACCGAAAGGAGAGAAAAGCAGGCGTGACGAAATATCCACTTATGAAAATGATGCGCTTTGCCTTCGATGGACTCACGTCATTCAGCATGATGCCCATTCGGTTCGTTTCCCTTCTCGGTTTTTGTTCGTTTTTCATTAGCGTCTTGTTTGCGCTATATGTTCTTTTTTTAAAAATAACAGGTCATACAGAAACGGGCTGGACGTCGCTTATCATGTCCATTTGGCTCGTCGGCGGGTTGCAGCTGATCGCGATCGGCTTAGTGGGCGAATACATCGGGAAAGTATATAAAGAAACGAAACAACGGCCGCGCTACATTGTTGATATCGATTTGTTCAATTGGCCGATCATTGTACGGCGCGATGGGGAACAAGCTGGCGAAGAAGGCATAAGCTAAGGCTCCGAATTAGACGGAGCCTTTTTGCATCATCGTTCGTTGAAACGACTGAAATAGAGCGAACGAAACGAACGTCAGCAATATGCCTGTCACATACGGCAAGCTCGGTTTTAACGTAAATAGCCAGCCTGCGATTGCCGGGCCGCCGATGCGCCCGAGCGAATCGAACGATGATAGCACGCCTGTCGCGCTTCCTTGTCCGCCCGTTGTATATTTCGTAAGCAAGGACGATACACATGGGCGAATGACGCCGTTACCGATGCCGAAAATCGTTAAATAAAGCGCGGCTGTCCAAAAGTGATGGATGAACAAAATAAGGAAAAAACCGAGCGCCGATAAAAATAAGCCTCCGTAAATGACCGTTCTTTCACCGAACGATTGAATGAGCTTTCCAAGCAGTCCCCCTTGAACGATCGCACCGGCAAGCCCCATCATCATAAAAATGTAGCCGAGTTCTTTTGACGTAAGACCTGCGCGTTTTGCCGCAAAATAGGCGAACGTCGCTTCCAGTCCAGCGAGGGAAAATGTGACGACGAGCTGCAACATATACAAGCGCGCCAAAGGTCCTTGAAGCGCGGCCGCGAGCGATGGACGTTTCGCTTGTCCGGTCGAACGTTTTTCTTTCGGAAGCGACTCGTGTAAGAAAAAGAAGACGAACACGGCAGTAATAAGCGCTAAACAGCCAGCGATCCAAAACGGAACGGTTAAGCTTTTAGCAGAAAATACGCCGCCGATCGCTGGTCCGAAAATAAATCCGAGCCCGACCGCTGCCCCGATTAGTCCCATTCCTTTTCCGCGGTTTTCTTCTGTCGTTACATCAGCGACGTATGCCATCGCTGTCGGCATCGTGGCGGCAGATAAGAAGCCTCCAATGATGCGAGCGGCAAATAGCATCCATAGTTTTGTCGCCATAGCGAATAAGAAAAACGACAGCGCCAAGCCGGAAATGCCGATGAGGATCATCGGTTTTCGCCCGTATCGGTCAGATAAGTTTCCCCACATCGGTGCGAATAAAAATTGCATGAAAGAATACACGGCCATGAGCCAACCGAGCTCGGTTGGGGTCGCACCGATGTGTTCAGCGAAAAACGGAAGAACGGGAATAATAATGCCAAACCCGACCATGACTAAAAACATAACAACAAATAAAAGCGGCAAATAACGCCGTTCGTTCATCGTAACCATCTCCACTATGTAGTTTGCATTTTTATCATAATGGAAACGATGCAATTTTTCAAAGATGTCGCCGCATTGACAACAGAAAAAATTTTCGCGAAACTGAACGTGTACGAACATAGCGGGAGAGTTGAGAGATGACATATATGAATCAGCACGTGTTAAACAATTTGTTTTACATTTTAGTAAGCTTTTTTTTCTTTTATTTTTTATACGATCACGTTCGGTTTTTCCAGCAAAAAAGGGAGCATCAACGATGGTTGCTTGTCGCATGCTTAAGCGTGCCGCTTATTTTATGCATGAAATATCCGATTTACATCGCCCCTGATTGCGTGCACGATTTGCGGCAAGTTCCGTTTTTAATCGGCACGTTTTACGGCGGATGGGCGGTCAGTTTGCCTCTCTTGCTTATTTTGTTGCTCGCGCGCTGGGGGATGTACGGCTATCAGTTCATTACGGTCGTTGTTTATGTCATGATGTTTGTTTTCGGCAGTTTGTTTTCTCCTATTTTTCAACGGTTGTCGAGAAAACAACGATTATTTGCTTCGGCGGTAATGACGTTTATATTAGCCATTGTTGCCACGATTTTAGCGATCGCCATTTCTGATTTTCAAGTGACGGAGTCGTACGTCGTCGACTTTATTGTTGTTCCTCCTGTTGCTGTCTTGTTTGTCGTATTTATTGTTGAAACGTTGCGTGAAGCGTTGCTCATTCGTTCGAAAGCGATCAAGCTTGAAAAAATGGAAGTCGTCAGCCAACTTGCCGCAAGCATTTCCCATGAAATACGCAATCCTCTTACTGTTGTCAAAGGATTTATGCAGTTCATGAAATCAAAAGACATAACGGACGAAGCAAAAGAGCAATATATCAATATCGCCCTAGAAGAATTAGATCGGGCGTGTGCCATTATTGATGACTATTTAACGTTTGCGAAGCCGTTTCCAGAAAAAATGGAGCCGCTTGACGTGCATTACGAGTTAACGAAAGTCATTGACATGTTGCGCCCGTTAGCGAACATGTCGGGAGTAGACATCGTGTCCACGCCCATGCCTGCGAAAGTAAGTGGTAACGTCCAATATTTTCGGCAATGTTTTTTAAATATAATAAAAAATGGAATAGAAGCGATACAGCATGGCGGTGCGGTATATGTGCATATGCACGTCGATGAACGAACGGTGACGATCGTTGTACGCGATGAAGGAGTCGGCATGACGAAAGAAGAGCTTGCGCGCTTCGGAGAACCGTACTTCAGCACGAAACAAAAAGGGACAGGCCTCGGGGCGATGGTGGCAGTTCGCATCATTGAAATGATGAACGGCACGTGGGAAATAAAAAGCGAAGTCGGATCCGGAACGACGATGACGGTGACACTTCCTTTGTTATTAGAAAAATAAAAATATTGCGAAATAATAAAAATGTATTGCCTTTAACGATTTTGGGCGTTAAAGTATAAAACAAGACGTTTATTTTTCAAAAGGGGAGTTTACAACGATGAGTTTGTTCAGGAAAAAGTCGATTGACGCGCTTATGAGCGAGTCAGGGAAACGTGGCGCGGCGCTAAAAAAAGAATTAGGCGCCTTTGATTTAACGATGCTTGGCATCGGTGCGATTATCGGGACGGGCATTTTCGTCTTAACAGGCGTAGCGGCGGCAGAACATGCGGGACCAGCGCTTGTTCTTTCGTTTATTTTATCTGGATTAGCGTGCGTATTTGCAGCGCTTTGTTATGCGGAATTTGCATCGAGCGTGCCCGTATCGGGAAGCGCGTACACGTACAGCTATGCGACGTTCGGTGAGATTATCGCATGGATGCTCGGCTGGGATTTAATTTTAGAATACGGTGTCGCCGCGTCGGCGGTAGCAGCCGGATGGTCGGGCTATTTCCAAGGGCTGCTTGCCGGTTTTGGCATTGAGCTTCCACATGCGCTCACAAGCGCGTACGATCCATCCAAAGGGACGTTTATTGATGTGCCAGCGATTGTTATTGTTTTACTTATTACGTTTTTATTGACGCAAGGTGTCAGAAAATCGGCACGCTTTAATGCGGTGATGGTCGTCATTAAAGTGGCGGTTATTTTATTGTTTATCGCCGTTGGCGTATGGTATGTGAAGCCAGAAAACTGGACGCCGTTTATGCCGTTTGGCTTTTCTGGTGTTGCGGCAGGAGCTGCGACGGTGTTTTTTGCCTATTTAGGATTTGATGCGGTATCGACAGCGGCAGAGGAAGTGCGCAATCCGCAGCGCAACATGCCGATTGGCATTATCGCTTCGCTTGCTGTTTGTACGTTGTTATATATTGCGGTGTCGCTCATTTTAACGGGCATCGTTCCTTACGATCAATTAGGGGTGAAAAACCCAGTTGCTTTTGCGCTAAATTATATTAACCAAGATTGGGTTGCTGGATTTATTTCGCTTGGGGCGATTACAGGCATTACGACGGTGCTTCTCGTTATGCTTTATGCGCAAACGCGCCTCTTTTATGCGATTAGCCGCGATGGCTTGCTTCCATCGTTATTTGCGAAAGTGAGCGAGCGCAAGCAAGTGCCGCTTGTCAATTCATGGGTTACAGGCATTGCGGTGTCCATTTTCGCAGGTGTCATTCCGTTAAATAAATTGGCGCATTTAACAAATATCGGAACGTTGTTTGCATTTACGACTGTTGCGATCGGGATTTTAGTGTTGCGTAAAACAGAACCGAATTTAAAACGAAGCTTTATGGTGCCGTTTGTGCCGGTCATTCCATTGCTTGCGGTAGCGTTTTGTACGTACTTGGCGCTTCAGCTTCCTGCGACAACATGGCTCAGTTTCGGCGGCTGGCTTGCGATTGGCCTCGTCATTTATTTCTTATACGGTCGCAAACATAGTAAATTAAATGGGGCACATGTGGAACAAAAACAAGTAAGCTGACGGGTTGACAAAATGCGTTCATGTTTTTATAATAAAATTACAGTTAAATTATAGTTTTCCTTTACAAAGGGGAGTAGCGTTCAGGCGTTCGCCTGAAAACAAAGTCGTCAATTCATGGCATCGTCCATCGGCTTTGTTGGCACGACATGTGTCTAGCGAGACCTTTGCCGTTCGGCAAAGGTCTTTTTTGCGTTTTTATGATTTTTGCTGACGGGCGAGGGAAAACTACATATTACAGGAGGGATCATTGATGGATGTATCATTGTTGTTAGAGTATGGTTGGGTGCTTCTCGTGTTAATCGGATTGGAGGGCATTTTAGCGGCCGATAACGCGGTCGTCATGGCGGTAATGGTTAAACATTTGCCGGAAAAACAACAAAAACGGGCGCTCTTTTACGGGCTTGCCGGGGCGTTTATTCTTCGCTTCGCCGCGCTTTTCGTTATTTCGTATTTAGTAAACATTTGGCAAATTCAAGCGCTCGGCGCGTTGTATTTAATGTTTATTGCGGTGCATCATTTTATAAACAAAAACCGGGACGGTTCGCATAAAGAAGGGAAAAAGCAATCTGGTTTCTGGATGACGGTATTGAAGGTTGAACTTGCCGATTTAGCGTTTGCGATTGACTCGATTTTAGCGGCGGTCGCTTTGGCGATGACGTTGCCAAATACAAACTTGCCAACGATTGGTGGCATGGATGGCGGAAAGTTTTTAGTCATCTTCGCCGGCGGATTAATTGGTGTCATCATTATGCGTTTTGCGGCGAATGCGTTTGTGAAACTATTGCAAAAACGCCCAAGCCTAGAATCAGCTGCGTTTTTCATCGTCGGCTGGGTCGGTGTGAAGTTGGCAGTATATACGCTTGCGCATCCGAGCTTAGCTGTCGTTTCTGAACATTTCGCGCATTCGGCGCTATGGAAAGCGATTTTCTGGATTGTCCTTTTAGCGATTGCCGCAGGCGGTTGGTTTTTCTCAGGAAAAGAAACGAACCAGCAAAAAGAAGCGGTACGCACGTTGAAAAAAGCGCAAAACGAATAAGGGGAGGCACGTTCCTCCTCTTTTTGTTATAATAAAGAAAGAGAGGAGTGTTGATGTATGTTAAGTGAAAAATTGTTAAATGGATTGAATGAGCAGATGAATTTTGAATTTTATTCCGCGCATGCGTATATGGCGATGGCTGCTTATTGCTCGGCAGAAGGATTGGACGGTTTTGCGAACTTCTTTTTAGTGCAAGCAGAAGAAGAACGTTTTCACGCGATGAAGTTTTACAACTTCATTAACGCCCTCGGCGAACGAGCGGTCATGACCGGCTTTCCTTCTCCGAACAACGAATTTACGTCTGTTCGCGATTGCTTCGAAAAGGCGCTTGCGCACGAAAAAGAAGTGACGCGCCGCATTTATAAACTATCTGACTTAGCGTTAGACGAGCGCGAACATGCGACGATGAACTTTTTAAAATGGTTTATCGACGAACAAGTGGAAGAAGAGTCGATGTTTGATACGCTTATTCAAAAGCTAAAACGCATCGAAGGCGACAGCAATTCGTTGTTTATGCTCGACAACGAACTTGCCCAGCGCACATTCACACCAGAACCATAAAGGGAATGCGAAGGCATTCTCTTTTTTATTCCCCCCTAACCAAATGTCGTGTATGAGGCGATAAATGGATATAGGGGGGATTGTAATGAAGAAATGGTTAGTTGATGATGAGCCGTTGTTCGTTTTGCCGACGGTGGCGGTGAAGCTCGGATTGAACGAAAGTATTTTTTTACAGCAGCTTCATTATTGGCTCGGAAAAAGCACGCATACGCATGATGGACATGTATGGGTGTACAACACGTACGAAGGGTGGAGAAAGCAATTTCCGTTTTGGTCGGAAAGCACGATTCGGCGCACGATCGTACGGCTTGAGAAAAAAGGGATCGTCGTCTCGCGCTATCGCTCACAGATGGATAAAACGAAATGGTATCGCATTGACTACGATGTGCTAGCGAACGTTATGAATGGCGAAGAAGAACGGCAACATGACGAAACGAGTGGGCAACATGACGTATCGCACATGTCCACTTGCCAAGACGCACATGGCTATATGAACAGACAAACAGAAATAACAACAGATCATACATTACAACATATCATTTCTTTTTATGAACAAAACGGTTTCGGTACGATTAGTAGCTACGTTGCTGACCAGATGGCGCATTGGAGCAAGGAGACGTCAGAGGAGTGGGTGCTTGCAGCGCTGAATGTTGCTTTACAGAACGGAGTGAAAACATGGAAATATACAGAAGGCATTTTACGAAACTGGAAGAAAAACGGATATGCGCGCTCGAAACGGCGGAAAGCGGTGCGGACGGAAAGTGTGCCGGAGTGGCTGCATATCGATTATTCCCGATATGAGCGAAAGGCGTGCAGTGAAGCGGAGCTCGAACAAAAGCGGAACGAATTAGAAAAGCGTTTAAAAAAAAGGAAAAGGGCATGAACGTCCATACCCTTACCCTGTTTGTTTCATCGGCTCGTTTGCTTCTTTCGTCGCTTCTACCGCTTCTAAAAGCAGCTCGACAAGGTGAACGGCGCGCACGTTCGTCAGTCCTTCTCGTTCAATGCCGAGCTTCATTTGCAGCAAACATCCGGGATTGGCGGTTACAATTGTCGTCGCTTTCGTTTGTTTCACTTGCGCCATTTTGTAATCAAGCACTTGCATCGACATGTCTGGCTCGATGATGTTGTAAATGCCTGCTGAACCGCAGCATCGATCGGCATCTTTCATTTCGCGAAACTCGACGCCGGAAATGGATTGAAGCAACAGGCGCGGCTCGTTTGCTGTTTTCATGACGTTGCGTAAATGGCATGAATCTTGATACGTCACAATTTGCTCAGGCAACCGCCATCCTTCGAGATGAAAGCCGAGTTCGACTAAAATGACGGAGACGTCTTTTATTTTGGCGACGAAAGATTTGGCGCGCTCTGCCCAAATCGGATCGTCTTTTAATAAATGGTCGTATTCGATTAAAAACGCCCCGCACCCGCCAGCGTTTGTGACGATATAGTCGACATCGAGCCGTTCAAACGCTTCAATGTTTTGTTTCGCAAGCGTTTTCGCGTCCGCCTTTTCGCCGCTATGTCCGTGCAGTGCACCGCAACACGTTTGCGCCTGAGGAATGACGATGTCGCAGCCGGCAAGCTGCAATAGTTTCATCGTCGCATCGTTTATGTCCATAAACATCGTATCCATTAAACAGCCGCTAAAAAAGGCGACCCGTTTTTTTCGTTTCGTTTCCGCTTCGATGTGCGTTGGTCGTTCGTTCATTTGTTTCCACGTCGGCACGTTCGGCAACACGTTTTCCATCATGGCTAAATGATTTGGCAACACGCGCAACAAGCCGAGTTTGCGAACGAGCGTCTGCAATCCGGAGCGTTGATACACGCCGATGAGGGCGGTCACCATTCGCATCCGCTTTGGATGAGGGAATAGCTGCTTAAATACGACGTGGCGAACGAGGCGTACGAACCAAGGATATCGTTTATGTTGCGCAATAATGTCGCGCGCTTCTTCTAGTAAATGGCCGTAGCGCACTCCAGAAGGGCAAACGGGCTCGCACGCCCGGCAGCCGAGGCACAATTGGAGCGAACGTTCGACGTCTTCATCCGGTTCAATGAGCCCGTCGACGACCGCTTTCATGAGCGCGATGCGCCCGCGCGGCGAGTGTGACTCTTGAAAGCCCGACTCCATATACGTCGGACACGTCGGCAAACAAAAGCCGCAGCGCATACAGTTCAATAGCTCGTCTTCATTCATGCGCGCTTGAAATTGTTGCTGGATGAGCTGTTCGTTTTTCATCGCGTCATCACCACCCGTTTTCGCGTGCTTTTTGCGAACACTTTCCCTGGATTCATAATGTTGTTCGGATCGAGTGCTCGTTTAATCGCCTGCATCGCAGCGATTCCTTCTTTACCGAGCTTCCATTCTAAATACGGCGCTTTCATGACACCCACGCCATGCTCGCCAGTAATCGTGCCGCCAAGCTCAATCGCTTTCGCAAATATGTCTTCGAACGCTTGCTCGACGCGATGCAGTTCGTCTTTGTCGCGCACATCGGTCGGACATGTCGGATGAAGGTTGCCGTCGCCTGCGTGACCGAACGTGCAAATGTTGACGTTATATTTTTTTGCAATATCGTTAATCGCTTTCACCATATTGGCAATTTGCGAACGTGGAACGGTCGCATCTTCTAAAATCGTCGTCGGTTTTAAGCGAGCGAGCGCCGATAGCGCGGAGCGACGCGCTGTGCGCAAATTGTTTGCTTCTTCTTCCGTTTGTGCCACTTGAACAGAAATGGCGTGTTGTTCGCGGCAAATGCGCGCCATCGCTTCCATATCGCGCTCAACGACTTCTTTCGGGCCGTCTTGTTCGATAAGCAACACCGCTTTAACGTCGGTCGGCAAGCCGATGTTGACGAACGACTCGACGACTTGGAGCGTCGGCTGGTCTAAAAATTCAAGCGTCGTCGGGATGATTTTGTTGGCGATAATAGCTGAAACGGAGCGTGCTGCCGCCTCTAAATCTTCATATAGCGCGAGCATCGTTTTTTTCGTCTCCGGCATCGGAATGAGTTTTAACGTCGCTTCGGTCACGATGCCGAGCGTTCCTTCCGAGCCGACGAACAGGCGCGTTAAATCGTAGCCGGCGACGTCTTTTGCAAGTTTCCCCCCCGTACGAATGATGTCGCCGTTTGCGAGCACGACTTCAAGCGCCATGACGTAATCGCGTGTGACACCGTATTTTAACCCGCGCAAGCCGCCGGAATTTTCGTTAATGTTTCCGCCGATCGTTGAAATTTTCATCGAGCTTGGATCAGGTGGATAAAATAATCCTTTCGCTTCGACTGCTTGAATGAGGTCGAGCGTAATGACTCCCGGCTGAACGGTCACCGTCAAATTTTCTTCATCAATTTCTAATATGCGATTCATATGTTTAAAAATGATGACGATGCCGCCTTCTGTCGGACATGTGCCCGCACAAAGATTTGTTCCTGAGCCGCGCGGCACGATCGGAATGCGGTGCTCATTGCAAATCTTTGCAATTTCGCTCACTTCTTTTGTGTTGCGCGGGGCGATAACTGCGTCAGGAAGTGATTGGAAGTTTGGGGTTGCATCGTATGAATAAACGAGCCGTCCGGCTTTCGAATCGTCGTAGTTTTGTGCGCCGACAATTTGAATGAACTGTCGTTTCACTTGTTCAGTAATCATATCATCCACCTTCTTTCCTTTTATTTGTACTGTAAGCATATAAAAAAGCGGGAAAACCCGCTATGTATAAACATATAAAAATGAAACGCTTACAAACTATTTTTTTGTTGTTTCATCTAAAAAACGAATAGCTAAATATAAGGTGATGATATGTTCGAGATGGCGCACGTTCAGTTTCGTATAATCTTGTATTTTTTTTAGCCGGTAATGAAGTGTATTAATGTGAATGTGAAGTGCCTCCGCCGTTCGTTTCAGCGATAAGTCGTTAGCGAACAACGTCCGCAGCGTATGCAACAATTCTTCATCGTGTATGAGCGGTTCAATCGTTCGTTTCATGAGCTCTTGTTTTGTCGTAGGTGAAAGATCTTCGAAACACATCTCTAGCCGTAAATCTTCATCAAACACGATGTCGTTCGGTCGTTTGGCGACGCGAAGAGCGCGCTCCGCTTGTTGATAAGAACGATGCATATGTTGAGCATCGGTCATTTTGCCGCAGCCGAAGCGAAATGTCACATTGTATTTTTGAGCGAGCGTTCGCTGCAAGCGAGCGATTTGTGCAACAGTATGTTCTTTTTCTGTATTCGTTTGCAAAATAAGGAAGCGATCATCACCCCAACGAACGATGATGTCGTTTCGGTTTTCCCAATTTTCTTGAATGTATTTCCATAATTCAATCGTCATCGTCGCTTGCTTTCCGGTGCGTTCAGCGATAATGACGCGCCGCGAGCAAGCGAGGTCGATATGAAATAGTTGGGCTCGTTCGTGCAAGGATGGCGACCATTCGCGCGCTTGCAGCCAGTCAAAGACGAACGTTTCAAGCGCACGCGCTTCAAGTTGTAACTGTTCCGTATAGTAGTTTTCTTGAATGAGAAGCTCGGTCATTTTTTTTAATAGCTCGCCGTATGGTGATACGTTCGCTGGGTCTCCTGTAATGCCGATGACACCGATGACGTCACCGTGAAAAAAAACAGGTAAGTTGATGCCTGCTTTTACTCCTTTGAGCTTCCCTTCGTCTTCTTTCGTAATGATTCGTTTTTGTTTTTCTTGGCAAACGAGAAACGCGCCTTCATGAAATTGTCCGATGCGCGTTGGATCGGTGCTAGCGATAATGATGCCATGCGTGTCGACGATAATGAGATCTTCATGAATGAGGCGGCGGACGTCCGACACAATTTTTTTCGCAAGGTGAGGGGAAAGCATGCGTCCACTTCCTTTCTGATGAATATAAACGAAGAAACCGTCCTTTTGATGATACGAAAGGACGGTTATCTACTTGTTACATTTGAAAGCGTGCGACCGCTTGACGAAGTTGTTCCGCTGTGCTTGCGAGCTCTTGCGACGAGGCGAGCAATTCCTGCATCGTTGCGTTTTGTTCTTCTGTCGTTGCGGCGACTTGTTCAATATTATGGGCGGATTGAGATGAAATATCAATAATTTGATCCGCGAATGCGGTCATCGTTTTCACTTTTTCTTCTACGGAACGAATTGTATCGTGCACCGCATCGCTTTCAGCTTGGACGCGCGCCATGTGAGTCGAAATCGAGCGGAAAATGTTTCCTACTTGTTCGACGAGCGAATGTCCCGCTTGGAACGATTGGCTGCTTTCATTCATTACTGTCACCGCATGGGCTGTTTGCGTTTGCGACTGTTCGGCAAGCGCGCGAATATTACCTGCCGCATGAGCCGTTTGTTCGGCGAGTTTGCGCACTTCTTCCGCAACGACGCCGAATCCTTTTCCGTGCTCTCCGGCGCGCGCCGCTTCAATGGCGGCGTTTAACGCAAGCAAATTCGTTTGATCGGAAATGTTTGTAATAAAGCCGACGATTTGATGAATTTCTTTCGATTTATCGTTTAGCGATTCAATAACTGTCGCAAGCCGTTCAATTTGTTCGCGGATAACTTTCATTTGTGCAACCGTTTGCTCTACTAAAGATGTTCCTTCGTTGACGCGCGCCGCCGCTTCTGTCGTTACTTTCGTTGTATTGGTTACCTTTTCTATTACGCTCGTTAATGCATTGGACACATCGTGCACCGCGTCGTTTGTTTTTTGTGAGACGTCAACTTGTTGTTCAGCACCTGAAGCGACTTGCAACATCGCTTGTGTAATTTGCTCGTTCGCTTCCGTCGTCGTTTCTGTATTCAATCGCAACGTTTGCGACATATCGTTTACATACTTCGCTGCCGCTTGAATTTGGGCGATAGATTGCGCTAGTCCGTCCGCTAATTCATTCATCGCATGAGCGATTTGTCCGACTTCATCGTTGTTCGTATCCGTTAAACGCTCAACGCGCAAATTGCCGCGCGCAAGCTCATGGCAAATGTGCACGACTCGTTTTAACCGACTGCTTATTTTACGGCTAACGACAGTAAGGGAAACGATCGATAAGGCGATGGCGACAACGACCGTTATAACCATCATCAACATATTTTTCGCGATCGTATCGTTCATTTGAGCAACGAGGTCATGCCGTTCGCGAATAATGAGCTGCTTTAATATGTCGAGCTTTTCAATGCTCATATCGCGAATCGTCGCCGCTTTATTTTGAAAGCTTATAATTTGAAAAATGTCTATAATTTCCCCACGGTCGCGGTATGATAAGACGGTCGGTTGAATCGTTTTATGAAGCAGTTCGTTCAGCTGATTTTCGATAGAAATCGTTGATTGGTAAATTGTTTTCGCCTCTTCCGTTTGCATATACGGTTCGAGCTGTTTCATTTTATCGTTAAATTGCTTCGTTAAATCTTCATAATTCCATAATGTTTCAGGGCGAGGGTTTGTCATGTAGTCGGTGATGACAATATATTTTTGTTTAAATAAAGCGTTCAGATCGGTAATTAAAATAGCTTGGTCGCTTTTTTGCTCTACTTGTTTTACGACGTTCGTTAAGTTATGAACAAGCAAGGCGACAAAAATGAAAACGCTGACAAATAAAACGGTCGTAAAGCTAAAAACGATCCCGTACTTTCTCCCGATCGTCGTCTTGTTTTTCAGTTCATTCGTTTTCGGTTTTTTCTGAAAACGGCTCGTCCATCGACCTTTCATGAAGAAGCCTCCTTTACTTTTTGTATCATTATAGCACGACAGTTCGTGGGAAGGGGAGAACATTTTTGGACAAAATGCCACGAATTTTGTCACAAATTTTTTGTTGCAATCGGTTTCAAGTTCAGTTAAAATTCAAATCAACAAGGAATCCGAAACGTTTTGGAGGAAATGAAAGTGACGACAATTAAAGATATCGCAAAGGCGGCTGGCGTGTCTGTGACGACTGTTTCACGCGCGTTAAACGGCTATTCCGATGTAAGTGAAAAGACGCGGAAAAAAATTATGGACATCGCCAAGCAGCTCAATTACAGTCCGAATACGCTTGCGCGAAGCCTTGTCATGAACAAATCGAAAACGATTGGGTTGCTCGTTTCAGGCATGACGCGATCCGCGCTCAAAGACAATTTCACGTTTGAAGTGATGACGGGCGTCAACGACTACATTGCGAAAACGGACTATGACGTCATTTTGTTTAATACAAATTCGACGAAACAACGGGAAAAAACGTACTCGCAATTGTGCCGCGAACGGCGCGTCGACGGCGTCATTTTGCAAGGAATGAAAACGGACGATCCGTATTTAACGGAAGTTGTCGAAAGCGACATTCCGTGCGTCTTAATCGACATTCCGATTCAGTCTGATCGCGTCGGGTATGTGACGACCGATAACGTATACGGGGCGAAAAAAGCGGTGCAACATTTGCTTGAGCTCGGTCATCGCCATATCGCGATGATGAATGGACACGATTACGCTTTCGTTAGCAAGCAGCGCCTACAAGGGTTTTATGAGGCGATGGCAGAAGCGAACGTGCCGATTGAAAAAGAGTGGATTGTTAACGGCGACTTTTCCGAAGAGATGGCAGAAGCGAGAGCGTATGAATTGTTTGAGAAACATAAAAACATTACCGCTATCTTTTGCGCAAGCGACTTAATGGCGCTCGGTGTCATAAAAGCGCTCAAACAGCTCGGTTTGCGCGTGCCTGAAGACGTATCGGTCATCGGATACGACGACATTTTATTAGCATCATACGTGTCTCCAGCGCTAACGACGATTGCGCAAAATAAATTTCAAATGGGATACGAAGCGGCAAGCATGCTCATTGATATGCTGGAAGGAAATGAAGCGAAAGTCGTGACGTTGCGAACGCAACTTATCGTGCGCGAGTCAACAGCACCGGTGAAAAAAGGGTGACCTTTTTTCATACGCAAAATCCGAAACGTTTTGGAAAACGATATTCACACAAGGAAAGGAAGTTTACGATGCTGCAATACAACTTAGGAACAGGGGAGTATAAAAATTGGATCGTCTCCGAGGTCGCATTCAACCCGCATGCGCTTGGGAAGTGCGAAGCGATTATGGCGCTTGGCAACGGGTATATGGGACTTCGTTCGGCGACGGAAGAATCGTACGTCGGGCAAGTGCGCAACTTGTTCGTTGCTGGAACGTTTAACAAGTTTGACGAATATGAAGTGACAGAACTGCCGAACGGACCAGATGTTGTTGAGTTAGACATTTGGGTAAACGGCGAAAAGTTTTCGCTCGAAAAAGGGAAAATCATTCATTATCGCCGCGATTTAAATATAAAAGATGCGGAACTTGTGCGCTACGTCGTATGGGAAAGCGCGCAAGGGGAGAAGTTTGAGCTGACGTTTCGCCGATTTGTATCGCTGAAAAACTTGCATTTGATCGGCATGAAAGTCGAGATCAAGCCGCTCGATGGCGATGCGCACATTCACATCACATCCGGCATTAACGGGCAAATGACAAATAGCGGTGCGCAACATTTTCATGAAGGGGAAAAGCGCATTTTCAATAAAAAATATTTACAGCTCATTCAAACGACAACGGAATCAAAAATTGATTTTGTCGTCAACGCTGTACATCGCTACATGATCGACGGAAAAGAAGTAGAAAAAGAGCCGCGCATGGCGATCGATCGCCGCAAAGTGTTTATTCAAGTGGCGTTTGATGTGAAGCGAGGAGAGACGTTGACGCTTGAAAAGCTTGCTAACGTGTATACGAGCCGCGATCAAGCGTACGACCATGACGCATACAGTTTAGATGTTATGCGTCAAGATGCGCTAAACGACTTAAAAGAAGAAGCGAAGAAAGGGTATGATGCGCTCTTTTCCGAAAACGTTTCGGAATGGAAAAAACGTTGGGAGCAAATGAACATTACGATCGAAAGTGAAAACGAATTTGACCAGCTCGCCATCCGTTTTGCGCATTATCATTTAATCATTATGACGCCGGCACACGACGCACGTTTTGGTGTTGCGGCGAAAGGATTAACAGGGGAAGGATATAAAGGTCATTCGTTTTGGGATACGGAAATTTTCATTTTACCGTTTTTCACATACACGTTCCCGCATATTGCCCGCAGCTTGCTTGAATATCGTTACAACACGATTGAAGGGGCGCGTCGAAAAGCGAAACAAAACGGATACGAAGGAGCGATGTATCCGTGGGAGTCGGCGTTTACAGGCGATGAAGAGACGCCGGTATGGGGAGCGGTAGATATCGTTACAGGAAAAGCGACGAAAATTTGGTCTGGCTTTATTGAACAACATATTACGAGCGACATCGCCTTTGCGGTATGGCAATATTACAAAATCACAGGCGATGACGACTTTATGGAGCGCTACGGATACGAAATGTTGTTTGATACGGCGACGTTTTGGGCGAGCCGGCTGGAGTGGAACGAAGAAAAACAACAATATCATATTAACGACGTCATCGGTCCAGACGAATATAAAGAGCACGTCAACAACAACGCTTTTACGAACTATATGGCGCATTGGAATATCGAAACGGCCATTCGCTATTATGAAAGATTAAAAGAGACGAACCTGGCGCTGCTTGATGCGCTAGCGGAAAAAATAAACGTTCATGAAGCGTATAAAAAATGGAAGGAAAAAGTCGATTTGATTTACTTGCCGCAGCCGCGCGAAGAAGATCTCGTCATTCCGCAAGACGATACGTATTTATCGAAACAAATGATCGACTTAACGAAATATAAAAAGCAAACGCGCGTCGGTACGATTTTTGAAGACTACAATCTTGAACAAGTGAACAACATGCAAGTATCTAAACAAGCCGACATTATGGTGTTGTTTTACTTGCTAGAAAATAAGTTTCCAAACGAAGTGAAGCGAGCGAACTGGAATTACTATGAGCCAAAAACGTTGCACGACTCTTCGCTCAGCTTATCGACGCATTGCATTTTAGCGAGCGATATGGACGATCGCGAGTTAGCGTATGCATTGTTTGAACAAGCGGCGCGCATCGACTTAGGACCGAATATGAAATCATCGGATCACGGCATGCATACCGCGTCGATCGGCGGCATATGGCAGTCTGTCGTATGCGGATTTGGCGGCGTGCGCATGCTTGATGGGAAATTGCGCATTCATCCCAAGCTGCCGAAACAATGGAAAAAGTTATCGTTCCCGATATATTGGCGCGGCGATCGGTTAGAAGTAACGGTGACGCATGAGGAGCTTATCGTGAAAAAAGTGACGAACGTTCACGATGTTGTGACGTTTGACGTGTTCGGGACACGATACGAAGTGACAGACGAAGTAACGATTCCACTTGTATGAAAGGGTTTGACGAAATGAATAAAGAGTTGAAAGCAGTCATTTTTGATTTAGACGGCGTCATTACCGATACGGCAGAGCATCATTTTATCGCGTGGAAGCAGCTCGCAGAAGAGTTAGGTATTGCGATTGACCGCACGTTTAACGAGCAATTAAAAGGGGTAAGCCGCATGGAGTCGCTCGAGCGCATTTTAGCGCTCGGCGGCCAAGCGGATCGCTATACAGCCGAAGAAAAAGAAGCGCTTGCCTATAAAAAAAATGAACATTATAAACAGCTCATTGCGCGCATGACGCCAGACGATATACTTCCTGGAATTTTCGATTTGTTGCGCGAACTAAAGCGCAATCATATAAAAATCGGTTTAGCATCGGCAAGTAAAAACGCGTTCACCGTCATCGAACGATTACAAATTGGTGAGTATTTCGATACGATCGTCGATGCGGCGAACGTAAAACATAGCAAGCCGCACCCAGAAATTTTCTTGACGGCGGCCGAGCAGCTAAGTGTGCATCCGTCCATGTGCGTCGGAGTAGAAGATGCGCAAGCAGGGGTGGCGGCCATTAAAGCAGCACACATGTTTGCGGTCGGCGTTGGCGATCGTGAAGCGTTAAAAGAAGCGGACTACATCGTCGAAACGACAAAAGATTTAACATATGACGCCATCGTACGTGCATTTTATCGGGAATAAGGGAGTTCGTCTCCCTTCCATATACGAATACAAATAAGAAAGGGGTCTTATGAATGAACAAAACATGGTTAACTGTCGGTATATCGACAATGCTTTTTGGAAGCGTTTTAGCGGGATGTGGCAACGACGAAAAAACAGCAAACAATGAAAACAAAGGCGAAACGAAAGAGGAACAAGTTGAAGTAACGCTCGCCGGCTGGGGCGGCAACCCGATGGAACAAAAATTGTTAAAGCAAACGTTAGACGAGTTTGAGAAAACATATCCGAACATTAAAGTAAAACATGAAGTCATTTCCGATCAATATATGGATGTCATTAAAACGCGGCTCATTGGTGGCGAAGGTCCAGACGTATTTTATTTAGATGCGTTTGAAGCGCCGGCGATGATTGAAACAGGCGTATTAGAGCCGCTCGATGACTATGTGACAGATGATTTTGACATTGATGACTTTGAAAAACCGCTTCTTGATGCGTTCAAAGGCCCGGACGGCAAAATATACGGCTTCCCGAAAGACTATTCGACGTTAGCGCTTTTCTACAATAAAAAAATGTTTGCTGAAGCGGGATTAGACGTGCCGAAAACGTGGGACGAGTTGCGCGAGGCGGCGAAAAAATTAACGAAAGGAACAGAAGTGTACGGCTTCGGAGCTGCGCCGGAATTAGCGCGTTTATACTACATTGCGGAATCAAAAGGCGGCAAAGTCGTCACAGATAACAAAGCGAGCTTTGCCGATCCGAAAGTCGTTGAGGCGTTGCAACCAATTGTTGATATGCGTTTAAAAGATAAATCAGCGGCGCAACCGAGCGAAGTTGGCGCCGGCTGGGGCGGTGAAATGTTCGGTCAACAAAAAGCAGCGATGGTTATTGAAGGAAACTGGGCGATTCCATTTTTACAAGAAACGTTCCCAAATACGGAGTTCGGCACAGCGGAAGTGCCAACAATTGACGGGAAAAAAGGAACGATGGCATACACAGTTGCTTACGTCATGAACAAAGATTCGCAAAAGAAAGAAGCAGCTTGGAAACTCATTTCATTTTTAACAGGAAAAGAAGGAATGAAAATTTGGACGAGTAAAGGATTTGCATTGCCAACGCGCAAATCTGTTGCGGCTGAGTTAGGATACGACAAAGATGAATTGCGCGCGGCACTTGTTGCGGGAGCGCCGTATGCGACCGTATGGCAAAACGGTACGAACTTACCGATTATTATGAACAACTTTAACAACCAATTTGTGAGCGCGTTTTTAGGTGAACAACCGCTTGACGAAGCGCTCAAAAAAGCGCAAGACATTGCGAATAAAGAAATTGAAGCGAAGTAACGGCTGAGGGGGGCTCCCCTCGCTGTTCCCTTCTTTCAAGTGAAGTGTTGCACAATCTTCACTTGAAAGAGGCGAATAGCACGACAAAAGGAGATGAAAATATGTTTACTCGTAAGCGATGGAGAGAAGCAGGAACGGCATATACGCTATTAGCACCGACGTTATTTGTTCTTCTTTTATTTGTCATTGGTCCGATTTTATTTGCGATTTATTTATCGTTTCATAAAGTGCAGTTGTTAGGGACGACAAGTTTTCAATTTGTCGGGTTTGATAACTTTACACGTATATTAGAAGATACACGAGCAAAAATTGCGCTTTGGAATACGGTAAAATACGTGGCGATTGTCGTGCCGACGCAAACGATGTTAGCGCTCGTTTTAGCAGCGACGCTTAATGCCGGTTTAAAAGGAGAAAAGTTTTTCCGCATCGTTTACTTTTTACCGACGTTAACATCGTCCGCCGTTTTGACGCTTATTTTTATGTGGATGTATAACCAAAACGGTCTTGTTAACCACGTGCTCAAGTTTTTCGGTTTGCCAACGTACAACTGGCTTGGCGATCCGTCTGTGGC
Organism: Anoxybacillus sp.; assembly: GCF_036834105.1. NCBI lineage: Bacteria > Bacillati > Bacillota > Bacilli > Caryophanales > Anoxybacillaceae > Anoxybacillus > Anoxybacillus sp. Next base: position 26,055 of record NZ_DAITON010000009.1, read on the forward strand.
GTTAAATGCGATTATGATAATGAACATTTGGTCGACGGCCCCGTTTTTTATGGTCATTTATTTAGCCGCGCTGCAAGATATTCCGGATTCATTGTATGAAGCGGCTGAGCTAGATGGGGCAAACGCTTGGCATAAATTTTGGTACGTCACCGTTCCGTATTTAAAGCCTGTCACATCGTTCGTCGTCATTATGGGGTTAATCGGTACGTTCCAACTATTTGACCAGTCATACATTTTCTCTGGCGGTTCAGGTGGTCCGAACAACGCGACGTTAACGGTTGTCCTTCTGATTTATCAATATGCGTTTAAATCGTTTGGCACGATGGGATATGCGGCTGCATTAGCGTTTGCGTTAGCGATCGTCATTTTACTTGCGACATGGTTGCAGCGGAAGTTTTCAAAAGAAGAGTCGCTTTATTAGGAGGGAAGGACATGCGATTAGGTAAAGCATCATTATATACGATTCTCGTATTATATGCGATCGTGACGATGATTCCGTTTTTATGGGCGCTTTCGTCATCGTTTAAAACGCTTGAGGAAATTGTGAGCGGTTCGATGAGCTTTATCCCGAAAGATTTTACGCTCGATAATTATAAACAAATTTTCATTGAACAAGAGCTGTTTCCGCGTTGGTTTATGAATAGCGTCATTATCGCGGTGACGGTGACGATTTTGAATTTAATGTTTAACTCAATGGCAGGGTATGCGCTCGCTCGCCTTCATTTCCGAGGAAAACGTACTATTTTTATGATCGTGCTTGCTGTATTAATGATTCCAGCGCAAGTGACGATGATTCCGAACTATTTAATTTTAAAACAGCTCGGTTGGTTGAACTCGTATCAAGGTATGATTGTACCAGCGATGGTTAACGCGACGTTTATTTTTATGATGCGCCAATTTTTCATTAACTTCCCGAAAGAATTAGAAGAAGCGGCAGCGCTAGATGGGTTAAGCCGCATCGGTACGTTTTTCCGCATCGTGCTGCCGCTTGCTCGACCAGCGCTTGCCGCGCAAGCCATTTTCGTCTTTATGGGCTCGTGGAACGACTTTATGCGTCCGCTTATCATTTTATCCGATCCGCAACTGTTCACGTTGCCGTTAGGGTTAAATAGCTTTAAAGGGCAATATATTAGCTATTGGAACTACATTATGGCGGCGTCAATGGTGTTTACGATGCCTGTATTAGTCATTTATGCGTTTTTCAATCGCTACTTTGTTAAAGGCATTTCGTTTACAGGTGGGAAATAGCCTCCCACCTTTCATTCTTTTAATTTCTTCCCATTCACGATATTCGCTAATAAACACAATCGCATATCCTGTCACAATCACCCCAATACCTAACACTTTCATCAACTGAATCCATTCTCGATCCACGTTTCCACCTCGTCATACTATTGTTTATTCATTGTATGGCAACGAGAAGGGGAATGTGTCAATCCGCTCCATATCCGACGTCTTTGTCTGGATGAATAAACGGAGCGTTTTCGCTTCGTTTTTTTTCTAATTGCGCACGGTTTTCAGGCGTGTTCCAGCCGATGTCGTTCGTCGGGTGCACCCATTCGTCCCCAGCCATAATGCTCGGGTCTGTTTCATCGCTCCATTCATTGAGCGGAGAATGTGGTGAATTGTATTTACTGTCGCCGATGACGACGCCATATTTGTTCACAAAAGGCGGCTGCATGCGCATGCCCGTTCCTTTAAACGACGGAGCATGTATTTGATGCGGCTGCGTTTCGTCCAAAATTGGCGATTCGATCTCTTTTTCCATCCATCATCACCTCGCTATTAATGTGGCTTAACAACGTATAAAATATGTCGTTTTGCATGACATTATTTGTGAGGGGGGATTCATATGCGTTTTTCAATTGCACAGTTGCATGAGCGCGACATCGCCCAAGTGCAACAATGGGAACAAACGCTTCGGCAACAAACAGGTGAAGACATTATATTGATTGCATACAAAGGAGTGGAACGTGATGAAAAGAAAAGTGACACATGATGCAGCGAAAACAAATAACCAAACGCCGACGGAAAGCATGCCGAAAGATGAATTTGCTGCACAATATGCTGGTGGCGAAGATATGAGCCGAGGGGCAAACCGAAACTCGAAAAAAGGACGGCAAGGAACATGAAAAATAAACAAGCAGGGAAAACGATTCCAATTCCAAGCGATATATTAAAGGAAGAATTCGGGAGCGAACAAGGCGACATCAATGCGCATAAAGTGATCGAGCTGTTAGAAGAAGTGAAGAAGAAAGATGTCTCTCCCTAAATATGACTAAAAGCGCTAGCATGAGGAGCTGGCGCTTTTTTACATCATCTCTAAGCTATCGAATTCCGAACATTCGATAGCTATCTTCTCTAGTAAGGAACATCCCTAAATGATGTCCTTCCCACACTTTAAATCTTTCTTATAGTTGAAATTATAAAACCTCAATAAATGATTTGTCAATTCGTCTCCATCTCTAAACTATACGTCTCTGCTTTCATCGTCGATTGGTTAAAGTAAACGATCATCGCCATGTTGCACAGGCGCACTTGTTTCGTTTGTAAATAATGCGGCAAGTCGAAAGGAATCATTTCGACGACGGTATGTTTAAATAATTCTTTTTCGCTTAGGGAAAGAAGATGCGGTTGTTCGGACAGTTTTTCGTATACGCGCGCGCGCGCACTCTTGTCCGTTTTTTCGTCCCACCACGGTTTGCGCGGTTTTTGCTTTTGATTGCGCAAATAGTCGTATTTCATGAGCGCTTCGACGATCGGCAAGTCGTTCGTGTGTAACGTTTGTAAAAACGAATAGAGACGGCGGAATAAATCTTCAAGCTGATGTCCGATGCGCGCCCATCCTTGTTCGTCCCAATACGTGCCGAACGATTGGAAAAAGTCAAACGGTGTGTCAAATAAATGGGTGACGATATATTCAATCGTCTCGTCCATGCGATGGTCGTTCCAATATTTTTCAAGCGCATCTTCTACTTGTTTTAAGCGAATGACGTCGTCAAATGACAGCACGCGGTTGCGCAACATTTCATACGGTGCCCGATCCATAAAGACGTAGCCGTACTCGTCTGCTTGACGGCGCAGTCCTGTGCCGCGCAACATTTTTAAAAACCCGAGCTGCAATTCTTCAGGGCGAAGGGCAAACACGTCGTTAAACGTTTTTCGAAACGATGTGTAATCTTCTTCAGGGAGTCCGGCAATTAAATCGAGATGTTGCGCAATTTTTCCACCTTGTTTTACCATCGTAACCGTTCGGGTAAGCTTATCAAAATTTTGTTTCCGCATGACGAGTTTATTGACTTCATCGTTCGTCGATTGCACGCCAATTTCAAAGCGAAACAGTCCCGGCGGCGCTTCACGGTTTAAAAACTCGATCACTTCTGGACGCATAATATCCGCTGTAATTTCAAATTGAAAGACGACGCCCGGCACGTGTTCGTCAATTAAAAATTGAAACATATCCATCGCATAGCTGCGGCTAATGTTAAACGTGCGATCGACAAATTTAATGACTTTCGCGCCATGTTTCATTAAGTAGCGTAAATCTTCTTTTATTTTTTCACGGTCAAAATAGCGCACACCAACTTCAATGGACGACAAACAAAATTGACAGCTAAACGGACAGCCGCGGCTCGTTTCCACGTATGTGACGCGCTTGGACAAATGCGGAATATCTTCTGGAAAGCGAAACGGCGACGGCATATTCGCTAAATTGATTTTATTTCGTTGCGGATTGATGACCGGTTTGCCGTCTTTGTGAAAGGCAAGTCCAGCGATCGTTGCGACATCTTCACCGCGATGAAGCGCCGTTAGAAGCTGTTTAAACGTTTCTTCTCCTTCGCCGATGACGATATAATCAAACTGTGGTACGCGCTCAAGCCAATAAGCAACGTCGTATGACACTTCCGGTCCACCGACGACGATCGTAACGTTCGGATGCACTTTTTTTAATAGCTGAACGACTTCAATCGTCTGTTCAATGTTCCAAATGTAACAGCTAAATCCAACGACATCCGGCTTGCGGCGGTATAAATCGGTGACGATATTTAACACAGGGTCTTTAATCGTATATTCGACGAGCTGCACATGAAACTCCGGTGCGGCGTATGCTTTCAAATACCGAATCGCTAAGTTTGTATGAATATATTTCGCATTTAACGTTGTACAGATAATGTTCACTGCAAACGACTCCTTCATATGTAGGTTGTAACAAGCTATTATATCATATCGGAAGGGAAGGGAAAAAGGGTGCCCTTCTCGTAGGACACCCTCTTTTATGTTATGCAGAAATTTGTTTTTCTGCTTTTTTCGTTTTGCCGCGGTTTGACATCATAAAGAAGATGAAAGCGATGACGACGACGGCGTATAAAATGAACCATATGTTGAAGCCGCCGACGATGAAGCCCATGCCAAGCATACCTGCAGCTAAAATGTAATACGTCATCGGAATGAGCGCTTTGCGAATTAAACTTCCTTCTTGACCGACGAGGCCGACGGTTGCAGAAGCAGCGACGACGTTATGGACGCAAATCATATTTCCTGCTGCTCCGCCAACAGCTTGCAGCGCGACGACAACCGCAGCGCCTGAAGCGGATAAGCCGATGCTTTCTGCCGTACCGAACTGGAAGAGGGAGAACATCATATTGCTAAATGTGTTACTTCCCGCGATAAACGCGCCGAGCGCACCGATGAGCGGCGCAACGACCGGCCATGCTGAACCGGCGATGTGCGATACCCCTTCAGCTAAAACGAGCGGCATGCTTGCAAGTTCTTCTGTTTTGGAGTTAATGAAAATGTTGATCATTGGCACGGCGAAAATGAGCGCCGAACCTGCGCTTAATGCCGTTTTAAATGAATCGCTAAACGCTTTTTTGTAGCTTTTTGCATCCATGCGATGTAACACGTATGTGATGAGCGAAACGATTAAGAAAATTGTACCTGGCAAGTAAAGTGGCGTCGATTTAATCGCGATGCCGGAGTTAAACACGTTGTCGATTAAAATGGTGACGCTTTCTCCTGTTAAAAATGTTTTTACTTCCGTTACTGTGCGCGTAATGACGAGCAAAATCGCAACTAATACGTACGGGAACCATGCATTCAAAAGCGAAATGCGCTTGTTTCCTTGTTGCAAGTTCACTTGTTCGTTGTTTAAGCGGCCGATCCATTCTTGTTCCCACTCGATCCGCTTTTCAAAGTCAAACGTATCTTTTGGCATAAACAAGCCTGCTTTTGCGGCTGGTACGACGATCATCAGGCCGATTAACGCCCCGACTAACGATGGAAACTCTGGTCCGAGCACGTTTGCGATGATCGCGTACGGAACGGTGAACGCCAATCCGGCAAGCAACGCAAACTTCCATACGCGCAATCCTTCACGGAACGAACGATTTTTACCGAAAAAGCGCGTCATCATGCCGACCATAATGAGCGGAATGAACGTTCCGACTAACGCATGAATGATGCCGACGTTTGCGGCAATTTGCAACAAATAATCCGTAAACTCCATATCGCCAATCGCTTTCATAACCGCTTCTTGGTTCGCAAGCCCTGTATTAACTCCAACGAGAATCGGCGTACCGATTGCTCCGAAAGAAACAGGCGTACTTTGAATAATAAGCGCAACTAATACGGCAGCCATCGCAGGAAAACCGATTGCGACAAGAAGCGGGGCAGCGATGGCAGCTGGCGTACCGAACCCTGCTGCACCTTCAATAAACGAGCCGAACAACCAAGCGATAATAATTGCTTGAATGCGGCGGTCTGGCGAAATGTGAATAAATCCTTGGCGAATCGTTTCAATCGCGCCGCTTTCTTTCACCGTATTTAAAAGCAATACCGCGCCAAAGACGATAAACATAATTTCAATCGCCGTTTTCATACCGTTGACGCTTGCAGCGGCGACAACGTTCATTTTCGTGCCCCAAACAAATAGGGCAATAGCGGCGGTGACGACGAGCGCAACAGGCATCGCGCGGCTCGCTGGCCATTTCAGTACGACGAGAAATAAGAAAACTGTTAAAATTGGCAATAGTGCGATAAATGATAACACACCGATGCTCATATACATCCCCCTTTGTTTATGTGAATGATATAACAATATGTGATGACGTAATTCCTTATCCCCTCCTCATAAGGTCATACAATCATCTGATGAGTATATCATAATGTAAGCGCAATCATTTTTCAATACAAAAATTTAAAAATTTTTCACACTTCTTTTGTACAAAAATATGATATGATATTCTATTTGTGTGGGGGAGTAAATCAGGAGATGATGGGGTGGACAATGTGTACAAACAAATTAAGCCGAAAAAAATATATGAAGAAGTAGCCGAAGCCATTTTACATATGATTCAAACGGGACAGTTAAAGCCCGGAGATAAACTCGACTCCGTTCAGCAGCTTGCCGAAAACTTTCAAGTTGGTCGCGCGGCGATTCGCGAAGCGTTAACGGCGCTTAGGGCGATGGGGTTCATTGAAATGAAGCAAGGGGAAGGCACATATGTGCGCGAATTTGATCCGGCGATGTTGTCGTTTCCGATTTCTGCTGCTGTGCTGATGAATAAAGAAGACGTTGCCCATTTATTAGAAGTGCGTAAGTTGCTTGAAGTCGGCGCAGCTGGAGTGGCGGCGCGAAAACGGACGGAAGAAGATTTGCGCGCGATGCAAAGCGCCCTTACGCAAATGCGTGAGGTGATCGGCGACGAAGAGCTTGGGGAACAGGCCGACTTTTTATTTCATATGGCGATTGCGGCGGCGACGAAAAATCCGCTATTAGTCAGCTTAATGAACAACGTGTCGGGAATGATGATGGAAACGATGCGTGAAACGCGCCGCATTTGGTTGTTTGCGAAACAAGCGACGACGGAGCAGCTGCTTGAAGACCATATCGCCATTTTTGAAGCCATTCGCGAACAAAACATCGAACTTGCGCAAGAGCGAATGAAAGACCATTTAGGACACGTGGAAAAAGTGCTGGCGAACTACATTTCTTCATGATGGAGGAGCTTCCTCCACACTTACTCATCAGATGACCGGTTGACTAATTTGGCAATTGCATGTAAAGTGAAGGAAAAGAAAACGTTTTCGAAAGGGGATCGGGGATGAACGTTACATTATTCGTTACATGTTTAGTCGATTTATTTCACGTCAATGTCGGAAAAGCGACGGTAGAGCTATTAGAGCGGCTTGGATGCACAATTCATTTTCCAGAAGGGCAAACGTGCTGTGGTCAGCCCGCGTACAATAGCGGGTATGTAAAAGAAGCGAAGGAAGCGATGAAACATATGATTCGCACGTTTGAACATGCGGAATATATCGTGACCCCATCCGGTTCGTGTGCGACAATGTTTAAAGAATATCCGCACATTTTTAAAGGGGATGGCGAATGGGAAGCGCGGGCGCAGCGCCTTGCCGATAAAACGTACGAACTGACGCAATTTATTGTTGATGTGCTAAAAGTGGAAGATGTCGGCGCACGGTTAGAAGGAAGGGCGACGTATCACACATCATGTCATATGACGCGCCTGCTCGGCGTAAAAGATGCGCCGCTTACGTTATTACAACACGTGAAAGGGCTGGAAGTTGTCCCTTTGCCAAACGCGCACAATTGCTGTGGATTTGGCGGTACGTTTTCTGTAAAAATGGGGCCGATTTCTGAACAAATGGTCGATGAAAAAATTCAATGCATTGAACGAGTCGAAGCGGACTACTTAATTGGTGCCGATTGCGGCTGTTTAATGAACATCGGCGGGCGCATCGAACGAAAAGGGAAGCCGATTCGCGTCATGCATATTGCCGAAGTGCTTAATTGTCGATAAGGGGGGGGATTTATATGGCATTGAAAATTAACATGGGAGAGTTTCACGAACGCGTCGAGAAAGGGATTCATAATACGTTTATGCGCGGAGCGGTTGCTGGAGCGCAAGAGCGGCTGCGCACGCGGCGGTTGGAAGCGGCCGCTGAACTTGGCAATTGGGAAGAATGGAGGGCGCTCGGAGAAGAAATTCGCCAACATACGCTCGAAAACTTAGATTACTATTTAATGCAGTTGAGCGAAAATGTAAAAAAGCGCGGCGGCCATGTGTTTTTTGCGCAAACGGCAGAAGAAGCGAACGACTACATTTGCCGCGTCGTCGCAAGCAAACAAGCGAAAAAAATTGTGAAGTCGAAGTCAATGGTGACGGAAGAAATTCATATGAACGCTGCGCTCGAAAAGCTCGGCTGTGAAGTCATTGAAACAGACCTCGGTGAATACATTTTGCAAGTCGACGACCACGATCCGCCGTCACACATTGTCGCACCAGCGCTTCATAAAAATAAAGAACAAATTCGCGACGTATTTAAAGAAAAGTTAGCGTACACAAAAACGGAAAAGCCGGAAGAGCTTGCCCTTCATGCGCGCGAGATGTTGCGTCATGAATATATGACGGCTGATGTCGGCATTACCGGCTGCAATTTTGCGATTGCCGAGTCCGGTTCGATTACGCTCGTGACGAACGAAGGAAACGCCGACTTAGTGACCGCGTTGCCGAAAACGCAAATTACAGTCATGGGAATGGAGCGCATCGTTCCGACGTTTGAAGAAATGGAAGTGCTCGTTAGCTTGCTGACGAGAAGCGCCGTCGGGCAAAAGTTGACGAGCTACATTACCGTTTTAACAGGCCCGCGCGAGGAAGGGGAAGTGGACGGACCAGAAGAATTTCATCTCGTCATTGTCGATAACGGGCGCTCTGACATTTTAGGAACGGAATTTCAGCCGGTGTTACAATGCATTCGCTGCGCTGCTTGCGTCAACGTCTGCCCGGTATATCGCCATATCGGCGGTCATTCGTACGGCTCGATTTATTCGGGACCGATCGGGGCGGTGTTGTCGCCATTACTTGGCGGATATGACGACTATAAAGAGCTACCGTATGCATCGACGTTATGCGCAGCATGTACGGAAGCGTGCCCGGTTAAAATTCCGCTTCATGAACTGCTATTAAAACATCGCCAAACGATCGTCGAGCGCGAAGGAAAAGCGCCGATTTCAGAAAAGCTAGCGATGAAAGCGTTCGGATTAGGTGCGGCATCGTCGCTTTTATATAAAATCGGTTCAAAAGTGGCGCCGAGCGCGATGAATCCGTTTACCGTCAACGACCGCATTTCGAAAGGACCAGGACCGTTAAAAGCGTGGACGGACATTCGCGAGTTTCCAGCGCCAGAAAAAGAGCGGTTCCGCGATTGGTTGAAGCAAAGGGGGAATGAGTGATGGAAGCTTTTTTGCAACGCATTGCGTCGCGGCTCGGACGCGATGTGCGCACGTCTGTAGAACGCCCGAAATGGAAACATGCCCCGCAACATACCGTATTTCAAGGGTATAGCCAAGACGAGTTGCTTGATGAATTAAAAAAGCAATGTACCCGCATTCATACGACGCTTGTCGAAACGACAGCGGATCGCCTCGTTGCCGCGATAGACGACGTTATCGCGGCACATGGCGGCGGCCCGATTGTCGTCGCCAACGATGAGCGTTACGAGCAGTTTGGATTAAGCTCGCTTTTCACGCGCGAAGATGTGCACGTATGGGACGTATCGCTCGGACGGGCGAATATCGAAGCGGCTGAGCGAGCCAATATTGGCATCACCTTTAGCGATATCACATTAGCTGAATCAGGAACGGTTGTGCTATTCAACAATCGCGATCAAGGGCGGACGATTAGCTTTTTGCCGAAAACGTATGTGGCGATTATTCCGAAAAGCACGATCGTTCCGCGCATGACGCAAGCGGCGCGCCTCATTCGCGAGAAGCATGTCCCGTCGTGCATCAACTTCATTACAGGTCCGAGCAACTCCGCAGATATTGAAATGAACTTAGTCGTCGGCGTGCACGGACCGGTGAAAGCGACATATATCGTCATCACCGACCGATAGAGCAGCGAACAAGCTGCTCTTTTTTATTCCGATCAGATTAGTAAAATTTTCAGAAAGTTAAGAAGGAATAACAAAACATGTAGCGAATATACATTATAACTATGGAGAGGGAGTTCGTTGAGGAGGGAAAGCGTTTGAAAGGAAATATGATTGAAAAACCTCAATCCATTGAGCTGATTAAACAAGAAAAAGAAGCGATGGAAGAGAAAATACGTCAATATCGTTTTATTTTTGAACAAGCGACAGATGCGATTGTGTTAGTGAATAAAGACGGGGCGTTCATCGACATGAATGAAGCGGCGTGCCGCCTGTTTCGTGCGTCAAAAGAAAAGCTGCTGCAAAAACATTTTCAAGACTATTTGCACCTTGTGCCTGAACACATTTTCCAATTTCAAAAACAAATGCTTCATAAGTTCGGATCATACGATGACGAGCTTGTTATCCGTTTAGCTGATGGCGAAACGAAGCATGTGCAATTGTTTATGCGCCGCCACCCATCATTTGATTTATACATCATCCGCGACATTTCCTCAAAAAAAGTGCTCGAGCGTGAACGTTCGATTAACGAAACGTTATTTAAAGATTTGTTTAACCGCGCAGGCGACGGCATCGTCATTTTTGATGCGCAAGGGCGATTTATTGATGCGAATCCTTCCTTTTGCGCGAGCGTCAACGTAAACAAAGAGGAGCTGTGCAAGCTTTCCATTCAAACATTTATCCCGATCGAATATCATCATTTGTTCGAACAACTGTTGCTGACGTTAAAGCGCACAGGGACAGTATCGAGCGAACTGCCGTTTATTTTAGCGGACGGCATGCAAAAGCTGTTTGAAATGACGCTTACGGCGAACGTACATAGCGGCTTTTTTATGGCGATTATGCGCAACATCACCGAAAAGCGAAATATGGAAATGAACTTACAGAGAAGTGAAGAGCGATTTCGTGCCATTTTTGAACAAGCTCACGAAGCGATTTTCATTTGCGATGATTTCGGCAACATTTTGCGCGCCAACCCTGCGGCAAGCCGAACGTTTGAATTGCCGCTCCACGATCTCGTCCATGCGAACGTCTTGCAATTTATCGATGCAAAAAGCAAAAAAGCGCGCCGCGTGCTGCGCCAATTTTTCCGCGACGGAGAAATTCGCGACGAATTAACGTTTCATATGCCAAATGGAGAGCGAAAACAGCTTGAATTTACGTCGAAAAAAGGAGTCATTAACGGCTACCATTTAACGATTTTTCGCAACGTGAGCGAACGTAAAAAAATGGAGAAAGAGTTGCGCGAACAAGAACAAAAGTTTCGCAGCATATTTAATCATGCGATGGACGGGATGATGTTGATTGACGATGAGCAGCGCATTTTTGATGCAAATCCGGTAGCGTGCCGCATTTTCGCTTTAAAAAAAGAACGGTTAATCGGAAAACGAGTGCACGCTTTTATCGGAACGAATCATTTAAAACATTTTCAAACGTGGCTGAGCGAAGCAGGGGAAGAAGAAGAATTCGTCATGGTGGACGGAGAAGGGAATCGGAAAATTGTTGAACTGTCGTTTAAACCGAACGTCATTGAACATGTTGGACTTATGATGGTGCGCGACATTACGGAGAAAAAAGAAATGGAAGAACGTCTGCGCAAGTCGGATACGTTGAACGTCGTCGGGCAGCTTGCGGCAGGAATTGCCCATGAAATTCGCAACCCGATGACGGCGTTAAAAGGGTTTATTCAACTGTTACAAGGAAGCATGAGTCATGAGAACGAAACGTATCATATGTACTTCGATGTCATTACGTCGGAATTGAAACGAATTGAATCGATTATTACCGAGTTTCTCGTGCTCGCTAAGCCGCAAGCCGCTCATTATGAAAAAAACGATGTCGCGAAAGTGATGCAAGAGACGGTTGACTTATTAAGCGTGCAAGCGACGATGCATAACATTCAAATTGAAGCGACGTATGAACACGTTCCGCTCATTTATTGCGACCCGAAACAATTAAAACAAGTGTTTATTAACATACTGTAGATGAGCAAATTTACTAACATAAATTTACAACCAAACAAAAAAGGAG
>NZ_DAITON010000010.1:0-35102 GCF_036834105.1 Anoxybacillus sp.
ATCATTTGTTGACGAATGCTGCACATATAATTCCCAATCGTCAACTGGAGGATACATCATCACATATATGTTAATGACATGAAGCTGGCGGCGAAACTGTTTCCTTCGCCATTCATCGACAGCAATAAGCGCACGTTGTATATCGCGTTTTAACGATATGCCCCAATCGATGTCCGCGCGAACGAGGCGAACGAGGGGCGCTTTTCGCTCGCGCGTGGACTGTAGCCAAGCTTCTCTTTCGTCAGACGACAAATAGACGATTTCATGATCTGCTTTTAAAAGTTGGAACATCATTTGCCAATATACAAAATCAAAGCGAATGCTCAACCTTCCCTCTCCCTTCGCTATTATACCCCTCTTTTACCATACTCTTTTACAAAGCGCAACTATTTGTACTTTTGTAAAAATAATGTGGGCATAAGGCGATGGCGAATGAACGGAATAGACATCCCCCATTGCACAAGCCGCTTTCGAACAGATTCCCGTTTCAATACTTCATTCAGTAACCGATAGCGAAACCGATAAAGAACTAGTACGGCAAGTAAGGTGAAAATCCATGTTCTCCCATTCAATATGATCAACCTCCTCGTTTTTACCGTTCCCTTTTCAAAACGAAATTATAAAAAGGTTGCCTCATGATGAGACAACCTATTGTAATCCAACACGCTTCATAACATCTTTTAATACAGTTGCTGAATGAGTAAATTTTTCCTTTTCTGTCTCATTCAATTGCAATTCGACAACTTCGCGAATGCCGTTGCGATTGACGATCGCAGGTACACCAATGTATATATCGCTTTGTCCGTATTGACCTTCTAAATAAGCGGATACGGTAAGAACGCTATTTTCATTTTGTAAAATCGCTTTTGTCAAACGAACGAGACCCATAGCAATTCCATAATATGTCGCACCTTTTCGCTCAATAATTTGATATGCTGCGTCACGCACATTCACAAAAATTTGATCTAAATCTTCTTGTTTATATTCAGTTTTCTCTTTCATCATATCAGCAATGGGGCGGCACCCGATAAATGCATGACTCCAAACCGGCAACTCTGTATCTCCATGCTCACCAATAATATAAGCATGCACATTGCGTGTATCGACATGGAAATATTCACCTAACAAATAACGAAAGCGAGCTGTATCTAAAATCGTACCTGAACCGATAACGCGCTCTTTTGGTAAACCTGAAAATTTCCATGTAGCATATGTCAAAATATCAACAGGGTTTGTCGCAACGAGAAAAATACCATCGAATCCACTCGCCATCACTTGATCAATAATATTCTTGAAAATTTTCGTATTTTTCTCCACCAAATCTAGTCTTGTTTCCCCCGGCTTTTGATTTGCTCCAGCTGTTAACACAACGAGATCTGCATCTTTGCAGTCTTCATAATTTCCAAACCAAATTTTCGTTGGCGACGGAGCAAACGGCATGCCGTGGTTTAAGTCCATCGCATCTCCTTCTGATTTTTCTTTATTGATATCAATAAGTACTAGTTCTTCTGTTACCCCTTGGTTTAAAAGTGCGAACGCATAACTTGAACCGACAAAACCTGTCCCGACTAAGACGACACGATTCACTTGATTAGACATTGTTCTTCCACCTTTCGTTTATGTTATTTTACAATATGTGCATTGTTTATCTGTTTCACACTTACATTGTACACTGTTTCACAAAGTTTATAAGGCATGAATTATTAACATTTTGTTAATTTTTTCACCTGTATGATATGAAAACGCTTATACTGTTTTGTTATTCGCTTTCACAAACGATAATTCCTTCATTCGTAATGACGATTTGAACAGGAATGTCATGTGTTTCGACCGGTAGGGTAGAAACAATTTGACAGTCGTACGAGAGAGAGACGGTATCGTTAGAAAAGTCTACTAAATATCGGTCGTAATATCCTCCTCCGTAGCCAAGCCGATACCCTCGGCGAACGAAAGCGAGCCCCGGAACAAATAACAGTTGTATATCGTGCTTTTGCACTTCTTGCGTTTTTTCCACAATCGGTTCATATAAATCAAAAAAAGAGCGTTCTGTTTGTTGAAACGAGCAAATTTCTCGAAATATCATTTGTTTCGTCCGCACGTCGCATTTTGGAATCGCAACTTTCTTTCCCTCTTGCCATGCCCGTTCAATAATGGCCATTGTATCCACTTCGGTTTGCCGCGATATCGTTATGCCAATTACATGTGCTTTTTTCCAACTATGTTGCTGAAATAGTATGTCGTGAATGATTGTTTCTTTTTTCTTACGCTCTTCTTTTGTCATATGTAAAATACGTTGTTTCATCTGCTGTCGCAATAATTTCTTATCCATTATCCTTCCCCCTCTTTCATAAAAAAATAAGCAACAGGAGAAAGTTCCTGCTGCTTACTTCGTTTCACGATGAAGCGTTGCTTTTTTGTCTCGTGGGCAATATTTTTTCAATTCAAGACGCTCCGTATTGTTGCGCTTGTTTTTTGTTGAAATATAGTTGCGTTCGCCGCATTCTGTGCATGCTAACGTAATATTTACACGCATCGTTCTTTCCCTCCAAACAAAAGTATTATAATCACACCTTTCCATCATATCATTTTTTTTAAACAAATTCCATATGAATTTTATACGTTTTGATATTGCCGAATTTTCTTTATATAGTATTTCGTATATTCTTTTGCCTTTTGAGCATTTGCCGCTTGTGAATAAATGGTCAACGTCGGTTCATCAAGCTTCGGTAAAATTAACGTCCATGCCCCGTCTTCGTGATATACTTTCATTCCATCTGTAAAATCAACCCGCTTGTCGCTTGCGTCTTCTAGCAACTTGCGCATCACAGCAGCACGTTCATTCCATGAGCAATACACATGACGACACGATAAATGGATCGTCGGAATGGACGACAAAATGGCGCGGAGGGAGCAACGTTCAATCACTAACAAGTGCAACAGTTGTATGCACGCATATAATCCATCAAAATAAAAATGAAACGGTTCATGATGATGGGCAAAAAGAAAGTCTCGTCTCGTATCTTTGACATAAATTATCTCGCCATGTAAACGTTCTGCTAGCGTATGCAAAACGGACGGCGCCCAAGAAGGAACTGCTACTTTTTTCGTTTCACTAAACAAAAGGGATACTAATACATGTAAAGCGATGACTTCTTCATTTGTTAAAGCCATTCCTCGCCCGTCAAAAACTCGAAAACGTTCTCCAAAATGATCAAACGCAATTCCAAAATGGGCTTGTGTCTTTTGTATTTCGTCCCTCATGTACTCCTCATCTTGATCTGCTGTCCAAATTACTTCAATAGCGAACGACTGAAGCGTATGTTCAATCACTTCTCGTAACAAAGGGGAACTACACACAACCACTTTCCATTGATCTAATGAGGAAAAAGAAACCCATTGCCGCAATGCGTGAACGTACATATCATCGTCTTCTTTTTGTTCGATTGCTTTACCGATATAAGTCATTGACATATAACGAGTTTGTTCATATCCCATTTGCTGTTCAATCGCTTGCTCCTCTTTTCGAGCGATGGGATAGCCGTATTCATCGTATATGTCAATTGTTACTTCATCATGTTCATTTGTAGCGATAAATATGCCTCCTTGATAACGCTTATTCGAGATGATATACCGAAAAGCAGGCAAATATGCTCCGTCATATACATTTGTGTACATACCATACATGTGCAAACATTGGGCAAATAACGTGCTAATCGTTTCAGAAAGCGGATGATCGTCAAAACCGATTAATATACAGCTTTCCTTTTTATATAAGTTGCTATATGCTGATGCAAGCTGCACAATGAGTGACGGCTGCACATCAGCTGCCCGTATTTTCATTCCCCGCTCACTAAACGATGCTTTCATCTGTCGTTCTTTCCATACGATCGCCTCCTTTACCCTCGTTTTTTCAGCAATCGTTTTATTCGGCCAAATTTTTGCTGAAGGTTGTACTTTTACCTTATTTTCTAATTTACACTTCGTTCCAATGACCGCGTAATCAAATATTTCATTTTTTTTACCGATGTACACATCGTTCGCCACGATCGCCCCTCGCAATTCACTTTGCTGATCTACATACACGTCCGACCAAACGATCGAGCGTTTTAGCGACGCATACTTTCCAATGAATGAACCGGCACCAATGACTGTGTAAGGACCAATCAAGGCATGTTGGTCAATACATACATCATCCCCAATAACAATCGGTCCCTCCAACTTTGCCCCTGGCGCAATCTCAACCCGCTCACCAATCCATACTCCAGGCGCAATTTCCCTATAATGCGGTGAAACGAAATGACGATTCATGAAGTCGATATGTGTTTGATGGTATTGTTCAATGACACCAATATCAGACCAATACCCATCTGCTTGCCATCCGTATATCGGATATCCGTTTTGAATGAGATGTGGAAAAATATGTTGACTGAAATCGTAAGGTGGGTGTTCTGGCATATGATCAAAGATGGTTGGATGACAAATGTAAATGCCTGTATTCACTAAATCGCTACATACTTCATTCCATTTTGGTTTTTCCACAAAATGAACTATTTTTCCGTGTCGATCTGTTACAATTCCACCGTATGAAAGAGGAATAGCTTCGTGGTGCATAAGAACGGTAGCTATTGCTTGTTTGGAGAAATGAAAGTCTAGCGCTTGTTGCAGATCAATTGTTGTAATTGTATCTGCGCTGATCACAACGAACGTATCGTCTAAAAAAGATTGCGCATGTTTCACGCTTCCTGCCGTTCCAAGTGGTATGTCATCTTCAAAATAATGAAGCCGCACACCGAACCGCCGCCCGTCACCAAAATAGCGAACAATCTCGTCACTTAAATATTGAACGGTTACAGCAATATTTGTAATTCCGTATCGTTTTAACCATTCAATACTATACTGCATCACTGGTTTGTTCATAATCGGCACGAGCGGTTTCGGAACATGGCAAGTTAAAGGGCGTAGTCGCGTTCCTCTTCCCCCCGCCATAATGACCGCTTTCACAACGTATCCCCCCCAAGTGAAAGCACACTTTTTTCCATCATATCATGACAATCATATTCGGACAATATACGAAAATTGTCGATTTTACGTAAAAATGATGCATGACAACTACATTCCTATGTATAATAAAATGGGGTGAAAAGCATGATCGAATATACATTTGTTGGCCTTGTTTCTTTTGCTGCTTTACTGTTACTTATTTCTTTTTTCCAAAAAGACAGCACGAAAGAAGTAGAAGAACAAGTAGAACAACTGACATTGTCCACCATGCAACAATTATATGAGATCAAAAAACGAGTTAAAGCGATAGAAGAGGAATTGCTGATTGGGAGCGAGCCGTTTTCAAACGAACAACAAATATGGAACTTATATAAGCAAGGGTGGACAAAAGAACAAATTGCTCGGAAACTGAATATGCCGATCGATGAAGTGAGCATAACGATCGCGAGGAATGAACGATGAGAAAAACAACACGTGCATTTGCGGCTGGCATATTGTTTGCTACAACTATGTTGGCTATCGTTTATAACATGTATGTCGACGATAAACACATAACGAAACAACAATATGAGCAGCTTATGGCTGAACGAAACAAGCTGGCTGCTGAGCTAGAAAAACGAAAAACAGAAAAAAGAAACACGACATCCTCTCCAAAACAAACGTACATTTATACGTTAACGATCGAAAAAGGGGAAACGAGTCGAGACATTGCTAAACGCCTTGAGCAAGCTCGCATTATTGATAATGCACAATCCTTTTTAACATACCTTGATACGCATCAGTTGACACGCGCTGTGCGCCCCGGAACATACGTCATTACAAGCGATATGTCGTATGAACAAATTGCACACCAAATAACAAAATAAGGATGTCCACGCACGTACGTGGGCATCCTTTTTATTTAGTCATTTAAGTCATAATGTTTCCCTTTTACTAAATAAAACACGTTTTCAGCGATGTTTGTTGCATGATCAGCAATGCGCTCGATGTAGCGAGCAGTAAAAGATAGTTGTGTAATTTGTGACATGGCGTCAGGATGGGCCTTCGTCCGCTCAAGCAGTTCACGAATCGTCTCCCCATACAAACGATCGACTTCATCGTCCATATCTGCCACTTTTTTAGCTGCAATAACATCCTCTTCATAGTACGCTTTTAACGTTAATGAAAGCATATTGACTGCTATATTATGCATTTTTTCTAACTTATTTAACGAAATCACAAACGGCTGTTCTCCAATTCGAATCGCCGATTTTGCAATATTTACCGCAAAATCTGCTATGCGCTCAACATCTGTTGCAATTTTAATGGCCACGATAATACGACGTAAGTCAATGGCAACTGGTTGCTGTTTCGCAATTAATAAAATAGCGAAATCGTTAATTTCTTCATCAAGCAAATCGATTTTTGCATCATTTTCAAGCACTTGTAGCGCTAAATCGTTATTTTTCGTTTTCAATGCTTCAAATGATTGTGTTAATGCAATTTCTGCTAAGCTTCCGAGCTGTAACAATTGATCGCGCAACGTTTGTAAATCGTAATCAAATTTCTCACGTACAGCCATTGAACCACACTCCCCCTTTTTGTATTTTGAAAAAATCGTGCGAGTACGCTCGCACGATTTTTTTATCCAAATCGTCCCGTAATATAATCCTCTGTTCGTTTGTCATCTGGATTAGAAAATAATTTATCTGTATCGCTATACTCGACGACTTCCCCATTTAAGAAAAAGGCGGTTTTGTCGGAAATACGCGCAGCTTGTTGCATATTATGCGTAACGATAATGATGCTATAATTTTTCTTTAATTCTTGAACGAGTTCTTCTACTTTTAATGTAGAGATTGGGTCAAGCGCAGACGTTGGTTCATCCATTAAAATGACATCCGGCTCAATCGCTAAACAGCGGGCAATACATAAACGTTGTTGTTGCCCGCCTGATAATCCGTACGCATTCGTGTGCAAACGATCTTTCACTTCATCCCAAATTGCCGCACCACGCAAACTTCTTTCGACAATCTCATCTAAAATTTTCTTATCACGAATGCCGTGAATACGTGGTCCGTACGCTACGTTATCATAAATTGATTTCGGAAAGGGGTTTGGCTTTTGGAATACCATTCCCACTTGCGTACGCAATTCCTCGACGCGATACGATTTGTCGAAAATGTTACGGCCACGATACGTAATCTCCCCAGACGTACGCACACTTGGTACAAGCTCAATCATTCGGTTTAACGTCTTAATGTATGTCGACTTTCCACAGCCTGATGGACCGATAATAGCTGTTACTTCATTTTCGTAAATATCTAAATCAATATTTTTTAGCGCATGATGTTCGCCGTACCATAAATTTAAATTTTTCGTGCGATACACTGCGTTTTTTTCGCTTCGTTCTTCAGCTTGCTTATTTTTACGTTCTTTCACAACTGTTAATTCCATGGATAAGTTCCCCTTTCAACGCGCAATTAATAACGTTTTTGAAACTTGTTGCGAATGAAAATGGCAATCGAGTTCATAAAGATGAGCACAACGAGCAACACGACAATTCCGGCAGCTGCGACGTTTTGGAAATCAGCTTGCGGACGCGACGTCCAGTTGTAAATTTGCATCGGCATGACAGTAAATGTATCAAGAATGCCGCGTGGCAAATACGCTAAAAACGTCGGAATACCTAAAACGACAAGCGGCGCGGTTTCACCAATTGCACGTGACAGCGCCAAAATGCTACCTGTTAAAATACCAGGAATGGCCGCTGGAAGAACGATGCGATAAATCGTCTGCCATTTCGTTGCCCCCATACCATACGATGCTTCGCGCAATTGATTCGGCACGGCGCGAATAGCTTCTTGCGCTGCAACGACAATGACAGGAAGAACGAGCAAACTCATCGTCAAACCTGCTGCTAAAATGCTGCGCCCTAGATTTAATTCGCGAACGAAAATCGTCAAACCAAGCAAACCGAATACGATCGATGGAACCCCTGCTAAGTTTGAAATGTTCGTTTGGATAAAATCAGTAAAACGGTTTTTCTTCGCATATTCCTCAAGGTAAATTGCCGTTCCGACTCCAAGGATGAGCGAAACAGGAGCAACGATTACCATCAACCAAAGTGAGCCGACTAATCCCGCTTTTATCCCTGCGTTTTCAGGACGACGAGACGGGAAATTATTTAAAAAGTCAACATTTAACCAGCCAATTGCTTGAGTGAATATCCGATATAGAAGGACGACGAGAACGATTAAGCCAAATAATGTCGCCAAGAAAAATAAAAATTTCAACACGTTGTTGCGCAACAGACGACCGTTCATGTATTGAACGACACGTTGTTTGTCGATTAATTTTTCCATGATTAGTACTCCTCCCTAAAGCGACGAGAAATGTATTGCGCAAGTAAGTTCATAGCCAATGTAAACACGAATAACGTCATACCAACAGCGTAAATGCTGTAATATACCGTTGTTCCATAACCTGCATCTCCTGTAGTCACCTGTACGATGTAGGCTGTCAACGTTTGAATCGATTTCGTTACGTCGAATGTAAATACTGGAGATGAACCACCTGCTACTGCTACAATCATTGTCTCACCGACAGCGCGAGAAATGGCAAGCATAAACGATGCCGCAATACCTGACGTCGCTGCAGGAAGGACGACTTTCAATGCCACTTCTAGTTTTGTCGAACCAAGACCGAGCGCCCCCTCACGAATTGAATTCGGTACGGAACTCATCGCATCTTCAGACAAAGAAGCAACCATTGGAATAATCATAATTCCCATGACAATACCTGGGCTTAACGCGTTAAAAATCCCTAAATTAGGAATAACTTTTTGTAAAAGCGGTGTAACAAACGTTAACGCGAAAAATCCATATACGATTGTCGGGATTCCCGCCAATACTTCTAATATCGGTTTCAATACTTTCCGTGCTTTTTCAGACGCATACTCACTCAAGTAAATCGCTGAAGCTAAGCCGATCGGAATCGCTACAAGCATTGCAATTGCTGTCGTTAAAAGCGTTCCTGTCACGAGCGGAGCAATACCGAACGATCCGTTTTTTTCATCCCATGGAAGCCACTCTTTACTCGTTAGAAACTCTACAATAGATACTCGCTCAAAGAAAATAAATGTTTCAAACAATAACGTAAATAAAATGCCGATCGTCGTTAAAACAGAAATGGTTGCTGTCAACAGTAACAATTTTGGCATTAACCATTCAATAAACTGCTGTCCGTTTTGTTTTTTCTTATTCTCTCTAATCATTTCACGGACAGAATATGAACGATTCCCATCTGTCATCGCCATAATGTGAAAACCCCTTTCCAATTTCATGGAAAGATGAGAAGCGACGATGCGGTCGCTTCTCATCCCACTTTTATTGTTATTTTAACCCTTCAATCTTTTTCAACTGCTCATCGTATTTCTCTTGTGGAAGCGCGACGTAACCAACTTCTTCAGCAAACTCTGCACCGTTCTCTAATAAAAACTTCGCAAAGTCGTACACTTGCGCTTTTTCTTTTAATGATTTCACACTAACATACGTAAATAACGGACGCGAAAGTGGTGCATACTCGCCGCTTTGAATTGTTTCATGCGTCGGTTCAACTGGACCATTTCCGCTATCAATTGGTACAGCTTTTAATTTATCTTTATTTTCGATGTAATACGCAAATCCGAAGTAACCGAGAGCGTTTTTATCGCCTGCAATTCCTTGCACAAGCACGTTATCATCTTCAGATAATTGCGCTGTTTTATTTAACGGTTGTCCATCTAAAATGACTTCATCGAAATAGTCGAACGTCCCAGAATCGTGTCCTGGCGAGAACAACTTAATTTCTTCGTTTGGCCACTCTGGACGAATGTCCGACCATTTTACTTTGTCATCGCCGTTTACTGCACCTGAAGCAAAGATTTTCTTTAACTCATCGACTGTTAAATAATCAACCCAGTCGTTATCTTTATTCACTAAAATCGAAAGGCCATCAAATGCGATTTGAAGTTCCTCAAATTGAATGCCATTTTTCTCAGCAGCTTCTTTTTCAGCATCTTTAATTGGACGAGAAGCGTTTGAAAAGTCTGTTTCTCCCTTCGTAAACTTTTCAAATCCACCGCCCGTTCCGGACAAACCAACAGATACTTTCACATCTGGCTGTTCACCCGCATACGCTTCAGCGGCTGCTTCAATAATTGGATAAACGGTTGATGATCCGTCAACAACAACGTTTCCGCTTAACTGTTCTCCACCATTTTCTCCGCCTTGCTCAGCGCTATTTCCACCACATGCTGTTGTGAATGCTAATACAGCGCTTGTCATTCCTGCGAGTGCAAACCATTTGTTTTTCTTCATCTTTTGATTTCCCCCTACTTTTTCATTCGTTTTTGTCCTACGTGTTATAGCATAATGGAAAGGTATTAAATTCGTTTTAACGAAATGTTAAGCTTTTGTAAATTCGCTTTCTTCTATCTTTCCATCGTTTGTTCATCATTATGCAACGATTCGGTAGAGGATTGTTCATTGGTTTGCCGCTCTTTTTTTAATTCAAAATACGCATCTAAAATTTTTCTCCCAATATAGTTATTGATCGGATAATGGTTTTTTGGATTTTGATATACCCATGGCACAACGACAGCGAACGCGACTTCGGGATTGTTGTAAGGCGCAAAACCAACTAACGTTAAATTATACGTTTGTGCCATTCGGCGCGATTGAATCGGTCCATCATAAAACGCTTGGGCTGTTCCTGTTTTTCCGGCCGGGTCATAAGGAGCATTAGCGAAAAACGCGCGCGCTGTTCCGTTTGAACCGTGCATTACACGGTAAAATCCTTCTCGCACACGCTCAATATATTCTGTTTTCATATCGACGCGATTTAACACTTTCGGTTCAAACGAATAAATCACATTTCCGATTTGATCTTTTTCGCTAATTGGTTCACGAATTTCTTTTACAACATGTGGCTGCACGCGATATCCACCGTTAGCGATCGTTGAAACATACTGAGCCATTTGAATAGGTGTGTATACATCAAATTGTCCGATTGCCAAGTCAAGCAAATGCCCCGGGAGCGTACTTTGACCAGGCCATCCGATAATTTCTCCTGGCAAATCGATCCCTGTTTTCACACCTAAACCAAATTGATTAAAATAACGGCGCATAATAGAAAACGCCTCTTTTTTAATCGGCAACGCTTGATGCGGACGATACGTAGAACCTGCGATCGCAATAGCTGTTTTAAACATATAAACGTTCGATGACATTTCAAGCGCTTTTAAGTCGTTCATTGGGCCAGGTCGAATGCCACTATGCGACTTTTTCGTCGGCGTTCCTTTAATATATAGCGGCTCATCAACTAACACCGTTCCCGGACGAATGACACCTGTTTGAAAGCCGGTTAAGACGGTAGCCCCTTTGACGGCTGATCCCATCGCATAAGCGGATGTAATCGTTCCTAAAGCATAATCTTTCAGCACAACTTTTCCATTTTCATCACGTGTATATCGTTTTCCAGCTAGCGATAAAACTTCCCCTGTATGTGGATCCATCATGACAACAAAGGCGCGATCAAGCAATTCAGTCCCACTCCGACGCTTCATCGTCGTTAATTCTTCCTCGATAATTTGCTCGACCCGTTTTTGCAATTCCATATCGATCGTTAAAACGATATCTTTTCCACGCTGTCCTTGCGATATCTCAATCGTTTCAATAATGTTTCCAGCTTTATCGGTTACGTTTTTTATTTTTGCTTTTTGTCCGCGCAATACATCTTCATATTGAGCTTCAATATAACTTTTTCCAACGCGGTCATTTCGGCTGTAGTCGCGCGCTAAATAGTAGTCAAGCTTTTCGCGCGGCAATCCTTCTTCTGATGACGTAATGTTTCCGAGCACTGTGCGAAACGTGTCACCGTATGCGTAATGACGATTCCAATCTGTCGTCACATCTACACCGGGCAGCTCTTCTAAATGCTCGCTAACGACTGCATACTCTTCATCCGTTACCCCATCATTTTTAATCATTTGCGGCGTTAGTGCGTAACCGCTGTTCATTTCCCGAAAAATAGCAACAACCTCAAGTTCTTTTTCTTTAATCCATTTTACATCTTCTTCCGTAATGCGCTCTAGTTGCAATCGATAAATGTCCTTATCTTTTAATTTTTTATCCCGAAACTGCTTCCATTCTTTTTCTGTAATTTTCGCCTTAGCCTTTTCTTCATTCGTCAAAATCCAATAGTCTTTTATATCTCGTTCTGTCACACGATCCGTCGGCTTTTCAATGTATGTCGCTAGCTTTTTGGCGATGTCAATCATTTCTGAAGGCTTTGTTGTTTGTGTGCGTGTGTACGTAATCGCATGAAGCGGTTCGTTATCGACAACGACTTGGTAATTGCGGTCATAAATTTTTCCGCGCGGTGCCGGTGTATTCACTGTGACGTTTTCCGTTCGTTCTACTTCTTTCCGATATTGTTCACCGTAAACAATTTGAATAACGCCTAATCTTAAAATAAGAGCCGAAAACAGTAAAAATACGAAAAAAAACAATACGTTTAACCGAAACGGCAACTGCATTCTTTTTTTCTTTTTCTTTACTTTTTGAGCTTGTTGTATTTGCTTCAAAACGAGCGAGCACCTCCTTTACTTGCTCCTTCCTCATTGTAAAAGAAACGCTCGCAAATTTCTACATAGAAAGTCGAATGCGCCTTACAAAAAAGTAAATAATGAAATGCCCGGATCCAACAATTAACATTAGCAGCGGGATCGCCTCTTTTGCTTCAAATAACGTAATAGCTAGTAAAAATAATAAAACAGATGTGGCACGCCCACCGTTTAAAAACAATTCCCGTACAACAATGTATTCAATTCGCCACTCTTTCGCATAATGGCTTTGTCCAATGACGTCAAATGTAAGCGACAAATATGGAACGAGCAAAATCGGGTATCCGATCGCAATGAGCGCACCGTATACGATCAGTTTGAAGTAGGATAAATCGAACACGAGCAAAAATACAGAAGCATATAATAGCACGCCACCAAATAAAATGGCGCGCAACCGCCATCGTTTGTTTATACATTTTGAGGCAAACGAGTACGTAAGAAACGAAACGATCGCATTGACGAAGCCAAATACACCGAGTGCTTTTTCCGTTCCTGTTGCTATAAATAAAAAAATCGAAACGATAAACACGAACGTCCCTTCCCGAAATCCTTGAAAGAAATGGGCGTTTGTAATCATCCTCCAATTTTTATTTTTCTTCCGTTCAGCATATGCACATCGCAACATGAAACGGCCTGCCGATCGTCTCCGATGTAGAAAAAAGCTACATACAACAGCTGCAATAAATAAACATAAAGAGGATAAAAAAATGGCCATATACCCGGTAAACTTCTCGCTCGAAGCGATGACCCAGCCAGCAAGCGGCGGGCCAACCATCCCCGCCACAGACGTCATCGCTCCGAGCAACCCGTTAAATAAATCGCGTGTACTCGGCTCGGTAATTTCAAATGTTAATACGTTAAATGCTAGCCAATAAAAACCGTAACCAATACCGAGCAACCCGCCAAGTAAAAATAAATGGTTCATCGCCCGATCCCCGCTAAATAAGACAACTAAAAAAAAGAGCGCTAAAAACGTGACGCCCATCCGTAAAACGATCACTCGGTCAACTTTTTTAGCGATTTGCCCTGCAACAATAAACGCAAGCGGCTGCCATGTCACAATAGCTAAATTGTATATACCTAGCGCATGGAAGCTATTCACTTTTTTCCAAACATACACGTTTACAAACGTATTGGACAGCGCGATGCTGAGAGCATACAGTCCACCGATCGCCAATAACAAAAACAACTGTCGATGCGTGCGAATATGCAAAACTATTCGTTTCCATCTATTCATAGGCAAACTCCCTTTCTTGACAAGTAGTTTGCCTACTCTTTTACAGTGATATACAAAAAAGAGCCCGACAAAATTTGTCGAGCTCTTTTTCATTATTTCGCTGCCGCGTAACGTTTTGCAACTTCGTCCCAGTTCACTACGTTCCAAAATGCTGAAATGTAGTCAGGACGGCGGTTTTGATATTTCAAATAGTACGCATGTTCCCACACATCTAATCCTAAAATTGGTGTTTTCCCTTCCATAAGTGGTGTGTCTTGGTTTGGTGTGCTCGTCACTTCAAGTTGGCCGTTATGAACGACAAGCCAAGCCCAACCAGAACCAAAACGTGTTGCAGCTGCTTTTGAAAATTCTTCTTTAAATTTTTCAAAGCTGCCGAACGTGCTGTTAATCGCCTCTGCTAATTCACCTGTTGGCTCACCGCCACCATTTGGCGAAAGAATTGTCCAAAATAGTGAGTGGTTTGCGTGTCCTCCACCGTTATTGCGGACAGCTGTACGAATGCTTTCAGGCACTGCTTCTAAATTGGCCATTAACTCTTCGATTGTTTTGTTTTGTAACCCTGGATGTCCTTCAAGCGCCGCGTTTAAGTTAGTGACATACGCATTATGATGTTTCGTGTGATGAATGTTCATCGTTTCTTTGTCAATATGTGGTTCCAATGCGTCGTACGCATAAGGCAATTGTGGTAATTCAAATGCCATGCTTCATTCCTCCTCTTCATTATGTAATCATTCACTAATGAAACTTATTTACACGTTTAACAAACAGAAAAGTTTCATAAGTGAACCTACTTTAAGAGTACCAAAATGAAGCGAATGTTTCAAATTATTTGCAAAAAAACCTCGCCAACTTGCTCAGCGAGGCAAATGGACCCTGCAGGACTCGAACCTGCGACCAGACGGTTATGAGCCGTCCGCTCTAACCAGCTGAGCTAAGGGTCCGTCATATTCGATGGTAATTTTATCAAAAAAGTAACCTATCGTCAATACGTGCAAATGGTGAAACAAAATGGTTGTGTAGCGAACATAAAAAGAAGTAGAATGGGAAATGATGACGCGTAAACATGAAAAGGATGTGAATGTTGATGTGGAGACGATTGTTACAAAGCCTTTATTCCCCGGTACATATTGCGCGCTTTCGCTTTCATCCGATCGGAAAGGCGATTAGCTACGTATTCTTTTTATCGCTTATTGCGACGTTGCCGATCGCCATTTATTTCACAATGAGCATAAACAAAATGATCGACTCAACGCATCAGCTACTTAAACAAGAGCTTCCTTCATTTGAGGTCATAAATGGAAAACTGACATCAAATGAAAATGAACCAATCGAACGAACGCATCCGGACGTAACGATTTTATTCGATAGCACAGGTACGCTCACCACAGCTGATGCAACACGCTACGTCAATGCTGTTGCATTTTTAAAAGAGGAGCTTGTACTTGTCGCCAATGGACATGTGCAATCATATCCGTACGCTTTCATGCAAGTGGATCGATTCACAAGGGAAGATGTATATGAGTTCGCTCGGACACTACAATCGCTGCTTCCTATTGTCATCGCACTATCGTTTCTTGTTCTGTACTTTTTCACATGCACGAGTAAATTTCTTTACGTTACCGTTCTTGCATTTATCGGCCTTATTTTTCGCGGAACATTAAATAAGCGCGGAACGTATCGCCATATGTGGAGCATATCCGCTTACTCCATCACGCTAGCAACAATTTTTTTCGCCGTTATGGAAACGTTGCAAATCGTTGTACCTTATGCGGTCGCTTTAGACTGGTTTGTTTCTATAACGATTTTGTTCGTCTCCATTAAAGAACTCCCTTCTATAAAAGAAGCAGGCTGATGCGCCTGCTTCTTTTATACTTTAAATGTAGAGGTAAGCGTTGATAATGATTGCGATAATTCATTTAATCGCTCACCAACACGATACATATCATTCATTTGTTTTGTTTGGTCATGAGAAACAGACATCATTTCTTCTGCACTTGCTAACGTTTGTTGGGCAACAGAAGCAAATGCCATGGTGACCGTTTCAATCATCGGCAACAATTGCTGAAACTGTTCTAGCTCCCCCTCCATTTCAGCAACGTTTCGGTTGACGCGCTGAATCTCTGTTAATAAACGGTCGAATGAGCATTTTGCTTCATTTGCAGATGTGAGTTGATGTTGCAAGTGCGTCATCATGCCTTCAAACTGATTTGTCGCATAAGTTGCTACTTCCTCCATCGCAAAGATGGACGATGTAATTTCCCCCGTTGCTTTCGACGCATGCTCTGCTAATTTCCTTACTTCCATAGCAACGACGGCAAATCCTTTTCCAGCCTCACCGGCGCGCGCGGCTTCAATTGTTGCATTAAGCGCCAATAGCTTCGTTTGTTCAGCAATTTGTCGGATGACATCCACAACTTTTGTAATCGACGTCGAATGATGTTTTACGCTTTGAATCGTATCGTTTACTTTTTTAAACTCTTCAGCGAACGAATGAATGTCAGTAATTAAATGCGTCAGTCGCTCCTCCCCACCTCGCGAAGACATATTCATATCTTTAGCGCTTCCCGAAATGTTTTGCACGCTTGTTAATAAACGTTCCATTCGTTTTTTCATCTCATCTACACGATAAATGCTTTCATCTGAAGCACTTGCCGTTTCTTCAGCCCCTTGTTTCACAGTTGCAATGGCTGCCATAAGATGATCGTTCGACTCCATCGCATGCTGCGAAACGTGCCCTAAATCGCCACCTGTCATCGTTAACTGCTTTGTCATTTCATTCATTTCGCGAATCATATTTTTCATATTCATTAACATGCGTTGAAAACTGCGCGAAAGCGAGTCCACTTCCGGCGTCGTTGAATAAATATGTTCATCAACCGTTAAATCACCGCGTGACAGCCGGCTCATCGCATGGCGAAGTTGAGCAATCGGTCTCGTTAGCCCACTCACGAGCCATTTAATCATGAATGCAGAAATAATAACGCTCACAGCAATAGCTATGATTGTCAGCTGTGCAAGCTGATGAATGGGCTTCATAAATTGTTCATTCGTTACCGCTATCACATAAGTTCCTTTTAACTCTTGAATCGTTTTATATGCAAACGTATATGTTTGCCCGTCCCATTCCATATGCGAAACACCGTTTTTTTGTTTCACAATCGTTTCTTGAAGCGATGTTGGTACATCGAGCTGTTCATTTCGCTCAAATGTTTTTACTTTTCCTTCACGAATGAGAAAAATATGTACAGCCAACCCGTCTTGCATAAGCTCAGCTTTTTGTTGCTTAACGGTAGAACGTAAGCTTTTTTCAAACAGTTGTTCATTTCCTGCATGAATGTACATAAGATTACGGGCCACATCAAACATCATCTTTGCTTCTCGTTCCAAACGATTTTCGATCGCTTTTACTGTCGTTTCCTTTGCCTGATGGTATGCAATCACCCCGACGACGCTTAATGAAGTAATCAATACGCTAAAAAATAAGATAAATAAACGATTTTGTAAACTAATTTGAAGTAACCATTTTTTTACTTTTGGTGATGATTGGAATGTAGACATATTCATATGTTTTCTAATGTATTGTACATACCTTTTTATTTGTGCGCCCACCGCACATCCCCCCTTCGACAAATACAGACAAAGAATACCAAAAAGATATCAATCATATGTTAAGCCATTGTAAAACAATGTAAAGCATATGTAATTTTTACGCATACATCGATCAGACAAGCCATATGGATAAATAAGAAAAGGAAAATGGGGGAATATCATGAAAAAGCTTCTCATTCTTTTTATGCTCGTTGCCATATGTGCCATTGCGTATCATGATGTCACAAAAGGAACGATTCATACAATTCATGCAGAAAAAACGGTCAAACAAACGAACGAGCTTCCATATCGCGAGGTTACCGTTCAACGTGGCGATACCCTCCTTTCGATCGCCGAACGTGACACGGATGGAAAGTTGCCGGTATCCATTCATCAACTTATTGCAGATTTTCAAACGCTCAATCCCCATGTCAACGCCCATTCACTTCAAGTCGGGAAAACATATCGCATTCCATACTATAAGCGGAAATAGCAAAAACATTGTCAACAAACGAGAAACATTGCTACAATAAAAAATGATTTGATTAATACGTTAAAGGAGCGATTGACGCGTGGGTGAAATCATTCATCGTTCAAAAACCCGCCCTGTTCGCGTTGGGAACATTACAATCGGCGGGAACAACGAAGTCGTCATTCAAAGTATGACGACGACAAAAACGCATGATGTAGATGCAACTGTTGCACAAATCCATCGGTTAGAAGAAGCTGGGTGCCAAATCGTTCGCGTCGCTTGCCCAGACGAGAGAGCAGCCGATGCGATTGCTGAAATAAAAAAACGTATTCATATCCCGCTCGTTGTCGATATTCATTTCGACTATCGTCTCGCTTTAAAGGCGATTGAAAACGGCGCGGATAAAATTCGTATTAATCCCGGAAACATTGGCAAGCGTGAAAAAGTCGAGGCGGTCGTTAAGGCAGCAAAAGAGCGCGGAGTACCGATTCGTATCGGTGTCAATGCTGGCTCGCTCGAAAAGCGCATTTTAGAAAAATACGGGTATCCAACTGCAGATGGTATGGTTGAAAGTGCTTTGCACCATATTCGCATTTTAGAAGACCTTGATTTTGAAGACATTATCGTTTCACTCAAGGCTTCCGACGTACGCTTAGCCATTGAGGCGTACGAAAAAGCAGCTCAAGCGTTCGACTATCCACTTCATCTCGGCATTACTGAATCCGGTACGTTATTTGCAGGGACAGTAAAAAGCGCTGCAGGGCTTGGAGCGATTTTAAGCAAAGGAATTGGCAACACCGTACGTGTATCTCTCAGCGCTGATCCTGTCGAAGAAGTGAAAGTGGCGCGGGAGCTGCTGAAAGCGTTCGGTCTCGCTGCAAATGCGGCAACGTTAATTTCTTGTCCAACATGCGGACGAATTGAAATTGACTTAATTCGCATAGCAAATGAAATTGAAGAATATATCGCAAAAATTAAAGCACCGATTAAAGTCGCTGTGCTCGGTTGTGCAGTAAATGGACCGGGGGAAGCGCGCGAAGCGGACATCGGCATTGCAGGGGCTCGCGGAGAAGGATTATTGTTTCGCCATGGAAAAATCGTTCGCAAAGTACCTGAAGAAACAATGGTTGAAGAGTTGAAAAAAGAAATCGACAAATTAGCGGAAGAATATGCGTCGAAAGGAAAACAAAAATAAGAGGGGCGTACCCCCTCTTATTTACCAAAATCGAACGAAAAAGCTTAAAATGATGGAGACAGCACCGATTCCGATCGCCCAAGCCCCTAACGTCTCTGCCCCTCGACGGCGGGCGATAAATCCGAAAATAATGCCGGCTGCTCCCATAATGACTGGCATAAGAAAAAGGGAAACAATCGATAAAGCAAGTGCGAGCCAGCCGACTCCGCGACCGTTTTCTCCACGATCTACTTCTTTGTCAGAAAATCGAATCGGCTCTGCGATTTCACCTGCTGTTTCCTCCATAAAGTCTCTTTCTACATTTGGAACCGTGTCTATTCGTGTGTTGTCATACAATCGCTCACGTTCATTGTCCATGACAATTCCCTCGCTTTCGTGAAATGAGGAGCACTATTATTATGGAGTAAACGAAGCGGCATTATAGATGTTACTTTATGTCAGTGATATAATGGGCGAGGAAACTGCATCATAGAAAGGGGAAACTATATGTTCAAACGGCGATTTGGCATCGATATTGACGGGACGGTCACATGTCCAAGTACATTCATTCCATATTTAAATGAGTCGTTTCAAAAAAATTTAACGCTCGATGATATTACAGATTACGACTTAGTTCCTTTTTTAGACACAACAGAAGAAAAATTAAATGAATGGATGGAACAATATGAACCGATCATTTACAGCGAAGCCCCTCTTGCCAATGGAGCATTAGAGGTCATCAACAGTTGGAAGGATAAATACGAACTGTATTACATTAGTGCACGTGGTCGCCACTTATACGACATTACAGAAAAATGGTTTCGAAAACATGGTGTGCATTATCACCATATCGATCTTGTCGGTTCGCATGACAAAATTGAAGCAGTAAAAAAGTACAACATCGATATTTTTTTTGAAGATAAATACGACAATGCTTGTGACATTGCTGAACAATGCCATATTCCTGTCATTTTATTTGACACGCCGTATAACCGCGGTCCACTCCCAGAAGGCGTCATTCGCGTGTATCATTGGAATGAGGCAAAGGAAAAGGTGGAACAATTAGTTACAACAACAAGCTGACACTATACATCAGCTTGTTGTTGGCATGATGGACACATTCCGTACACTTCGAACTTATGACCTGAAATGGTGTATCCTTGCAAATCTTCGGATAATTCGTTCATCGGACACGTCACCAGCTCTTTCGTTTTTCCACATGACATACAAATAAAATGATGGTGATGGTGGTGCACATTGCACGTAAATCGAAAACGCTTCTCTCCAGAAAGCTCCGTCATTTCTAAAATACCTAGCTCGACAAACAGTGCTAAATTGCGGTAAACTGTATCAAAACTGAGTCCTGGGTACCGTTCTTTCATGACATCAAGTACATCTTTTGCTGTTAAATATTTTTCCGTCTGCGCGAACAATTGTAACATTTCTTCCCGCTTTCCTGTATACTTAAATCCCCTTTTTTTCATTAACTCAAGCGCTTCAGACACGTTCATGCTTCTTCATCCTCTCTTCCACTTTTTCCACATGATCGCACCAATTAATATGAAAACAGCTAACAATACAATCGTTCCACCGGGAGCTAAATTTAAGTAATACGAGAGAAGCAAACCCGCAATAACGGCAAGTTCGCCGAATAATATGGAAAAACATAACGCTTGTTTAAATCCTCTAGCAACCCGAATACTTGCCGCCACCGGAAGCGTCATAAGTGACGAAACGAGTAAAATACCGACAATTCGCATCGAGGCAGCAATGACGAGCGCAACTAACACGATGAAAATAAAATGGAGCGCTTTTACTTTTACACCTGATGCTTGAGCATACTCTTCGTCAAATGATAAAATAAACCATTCTTTATAAAACAATACAATTACTGTAAGTACAATTAAAAAAATCATCCCGATCGTCCATACGTCCGCGCGGCTTACTGCGCTCACGCTTCCAAATAAATACGAAAACAAATCGGTATTAAATCCATCGGCAAGAGAAATGAAGATGACACTTAGTCCGATGCCACCAGATAAAATAATCGGAATAGCTAACTCTTGATAATGTTTATATACGGTGCGCAATTTTTCAATAAATAATGAGCCTGCAACAGAAAAGGCCATTCCGATATAGATTGGATTTAATGTTGTTGTCGTTAAAATTTTTTTTTGCACAAGCAAGCTGGCGGCGATCCCTGCAAGCGTCACATGACTTAATGCATCAGCAATAAGCGACAAACGTCGAACGACAATAAACACCCCTAAAAGAGGTGCGATAAAGCCAATGAATATCCCGACAATGAACGCATTTCGCAAAAACTCATACTGAAATAATGCTTCTAACATGCATATCGTCCCTTTCTACACATGGTCATGGGCGAGCAAATGGAGGTGATGACCATAAAATGATGCTACATCTTCTGTCTTTAGCTGTGCGAACTGCTGCACACTTCCATGAAAATGTAAATGTTTATTTAAACAAGCAACATGTGTCACTTTTTCCGTAATTGTCCCAATATCATGCGTCACAAGAAGTAATGTCATATGATGTTGTTTATTTAATCGCTCAAGCATGTCATAAAAACTTTGTACGTGATGTATATCGACTCCAACAGTCGGCTCATCTAAAATTAAAAATTCCGGTTGCGACACAATGGCGCGAGCAATAAACACACGTTGCTGCTGCCCACCCGAAAGTTCACCAATGTTCCGATTGATGAACGGGCTCATACCGACTGCATCGATCGCTTCATATACTGCTTTTTCATCGCTTTGTTTAAATCGGCGAAATAAACCGAGCTTCCCGGTCAAACCGCTTGCTACAACTTCATACACCGTCGCGGGAAATCCTGTATTAAAACTGTTTGCTTTTTGAGATACAAAGCCGATTTTATACCAATCTTTAAACTGTTCAATCGGTGTGCCGAATAAAAAAATGCGTCCTGCCTGCGGCTTTAGCAATCGTAAAATACATTTTAACAACGTTGATTTCCCTGAACCATTCGGACCAACTAAACCGACGAAAGCACCTTTTGGAATGCGAAAATCGATATGTTGCAATACATCCTCATCGTCATATCGAAACGATACGTTCTCCATACGTAAAATATCATCCATTGCTTAACCACCTTAATTCAAAATGATTCCGATTCATCAGTAAGTATAACGCATTTATTCTCATTAATGAATAGCGGACTTAAATTTCGCGCCGCGCACTTCTTGCGTATTCATAATGGTAATAAAGGCATTTGGATCAATTTCATATACAATCGACTTCAATTTCGTCACTTCTAGGCGTGTGACGACTGCATAAATGACTTCTTTTTGTTCATCTGTATATCCACCTTTCCCCATTAGCTTTGTCGTGCCGCGTCCGAGTCGATTCAAAATGGCATCCGATACTTCTTCATAGCGATCCGACACGATAAATACCGCTTTTGTTTCATCTAACCCTTGAATGACCGTATCAATCGTTTTAAAGGCAATGTAATATGTCAAAACAGAATACATCGCTTGTTTCGGTCCAAATACAAATGCCGCCCAAGTAAAAATAAAGACGTTCGTAAACATGACAAATTCACCAACAGAAAACGGTAACTTTTTCGTCATTAAAATACCTAAAATTTCTGTTCCGTCTAACGAACCGCCATGTCGAATGACAAGTCCTACACCTGCACCAAGGATAGCGCCACCAAATACTGTTGCTAAAATGGAATCTGTTGTGAACGGGGATACATGATGAAACAAGCGCTCCATAACAGCTAAAACAACGATAGAATAAAGTGAGGAAAGCATAAACGTTTTTCCGATTTGTTTATAACCAAAATACATAAATGGTACGTTTATCAAAATAACGAGCGTTGCAAAGTTTAACCATGCATCATTCGCAAGGATGCGATCAAGGATAAGGGAAATACCGATGACCCCCCCATCAATAATTTCATTTGGAACTAGAAACAACTCGATCGACAACGCTGCGAGCGTCGCACCGATTGTCATCATGACGACGCGATATAACAAGTGGCTTATTGTCTCTTTTCTGTGCTCCCTCTTCACCCGAATCTCCCCTTTCGTTTATTTCATTATACCATCGCACATCTCTTCCGTCTTTTTCATATCGTAAACAAGGAGGGATGTTTCGTGAATGTATATCATAAAATTGTCCAACATAAAATGAAATCGATCACCGCAAATGAGCTAATGATGTACGCAAAACAATACAACGTGTCGCTTTCAGCAAAAGACGCGGACATCATTATTCAAATGATGCGCGAAAAAACGATTGACGTGTTCAACGAACAAGCGAGAAAAAATTGGATTCGTGAACTTGCCCATCGCACGTCTCCACATCTTGCTAAACAGGCGAATGACTTGATCCGCCAATTTATACAGTAAGAAGGCTGCCTGTTGACAGCCTTCTACTCGGCAATTTTTTCACGAACATTTGGATCAAACTGTTGGGCACGTAACATCGCGATTTCAAATTGATATGGTGGTTTCGCAGCCGACTTTTCGCCAACATACGGTGTCTCTAAAATTTTTGGCACATGCATGAGTTGTGGATGATGCACAATATAATTTAATGCGTCAAAGCCAATATGACCGAAACCGATGTTTTCGTGGCGGTCTTTGCGGCTTCCGCACGGATTTTTACTATCATTAATATGCAGTACTTTCAGACGATCAAGCCCGATGATACGATCAAACTGTTCCAACACACCATCGAAATCATTGACAATATCATATCCGGCATCATGCGTATGGCATGTATCAAAACAAATAGATAATTTGTCGTTATAAGCGACACCGTCAATGATTTTCGCCAACTCTTCGAAGCGGCTTCCACATTCCGACCCTTTCCCGGCCATTGTTTCTAACGCCACTTGCACTTGTTGCTCACGTGTGATCACTTCGTTTAATCCTTCTATAATTTTAGCAATCCCAGCCCCAATTCCTGCACCGACATGTGCACCAGGATGAAGGACGAGCTGCTTAGCGCCAATTACTTCCGTTCGTTCAATTTCCGAGCGCAAAAAAGAGACGCCAAGCGAAAACGTATCCGCATTGATTGTATTACCAATATTAATAATGTATGGGGCATGCACAACAATTTCATCAATGCCGTGCGCTTTCATATGTGCAATTCCTTGATCAATGTTTAACTGTTCAATCGGTTTGCGCTTTGTGTTTTGCGGTGCCCCTGTGTAAATCATAAATGTGTTTGCCCCGTAAGAAACGGCTTCTTTACTTGCAGCTAATAACATCTCTTTTCCGCTCATCGATACGTGTGAACCAATTTTTAACACCCTATTCTCTCCCTTATTTCTTTTTCGCTCTTTGTTTTTTCAGTTGCTCACGTAATTTTTTCTTATACCCTGGCTTTACTTTCTTTTGCTTTTTCGCTATTTTTTCCACAAGTTGCTCAACTTCATCAACTTTTTTCTCTCTTTTACGGCCGTTCCATGCATCAAGCTCGATCCATTCCCCATGACGCAAGTCGCGATGGAGAAACTGAATCCCTTTTTTTTCTAGCTTCACAAGCGCATGTTGATCTGATGCTTCATAAATCGTCGTTGCAATCCCAGCATAGCCAGCACGTCCTGTGCGACCCGCACGGTGAACATAAAAGTCTAAATCCGTCGGCAGCTCATAGTTTATGACATGGCTGACGCCTTCAATGTCAATGCCTCGCGCTGCCAAATCTGTCGCAACAATATATTGAAATTGCAAGTCACGAATGGCCTTCATCGTCTTTTTCCGCTCACGTGGTGTTAAATCGCCATGTAGCACACCTACTTTTAATCCTTTTTCAATTAAGCCTGCCGCCACTTCATCAGCTGTTTTGCGCGTATTTGCAAATACGATAGCTAAATATGGATTATAACTAATTAATATATCGTGTAAAAGCTGCAAACGGTCGCGATGGCGAAGCGGAACAAGAATATGTTCAATCGTCGACGCTGCTACTTGTTTCGGAGCGATATGAATATGAGTTGGGTTCTCCATATACTTTTTCAAAAAAGGCTTAAGTTTTTCGGGAATCGTCGCGGAAAAGACGAGCATTTGTAAATCTCCAGGCATTCGTCCTGCCACTTGATCGACGTCCGTAATGAACCCCATATCGAGCATGACATCCGCCTCATCAATAACAAGCATGCGGGCAGTATGAACAAATAAAGCCTGTTCACGAACGAGATCATAAACGCGTCCTGGTGTACCAATCACAATATGAGGTTGTGTTTTTAATTTTTCAATCGCTCGCACCTTATCCGTCCCACCGACAAAACAGCGCGCTGTAATTCGATAATCATCTGGACAAAATTTCGTAATTTTTAACACTTCATGATAAATTTGTGTTGCTAACTCACGAGTCGGTGCTGTAATGACTGCCTGCACTTCTTCCACATGTGGATCAATACGCTGGATGATCGGCAATAAATAAGCATGAGTTTTTCCTGTCCCTGTTTGCGACTGACCGATGACGCTTTCCCCCCGCAACACTGCGGGAATGACACGCTCTTGAATCGGTGTCGGTTTATGAAACTGCATATGATGAATCGCTTCTATAATAAACGGATGAAACGAAAAACGTTCAAACACGATTTCTCATCCCCTTTCTTATTCAGTAAAAAAATAAACCAGTTACATATTATATACGAACACTAACCGTTCATTCAACTATATGAACTTTTGTGCATATCGTAATATAGATGAAAAAGCAAACACACACCTTATTAGTTAACTCATACGGAAAGGAGGATTTTCATTGCGACATCCATTTATGTTTCCACCTTCTCGTTCGCCAATGCCGCCCATGTGGCAACAACCTATGATGCGACAAGTGCAGGGAGGCATGTTTTCACGTCTGTTTGGCAGTCAACTCCCTGCACAAACACTCGGCGCTGGTGGCGCATTACCGAGCATTGATTCGATGTTAACGAATGTACAAAAAATGTTGCACATGGTTCAAACGATTACACCAATGGTGCAACAATACGGTCCACTCATTAAAAGCGTACCATCGATGATGCGAATTTTCCGCGAATTGAAACAGTCTGATTCCACAGCGAAAACAAGTGAAGCAGCGAGCGAAACAAGCGCTGCTACGACTGAGAAACAAATAGTAAACAAACAACGTCCCGTTCCAACTGCACGCAAACAAAAAGAGCAAAAACAAGAGAAAACGAAGAAAAATGGTCAATCGATTCCGAAATTATATATTTAACTTTTGTATGTTCGCTCCTTCTTTTATATAATGAAAGCGACAAACACGCCGAGAAGGAGCGATCCATATGGAAGTGATAAAAATTACGCCACGCGGATATTGTTACGGAGTCGTTGATGCAATGGTCATTGCCCGCAACGCCGCGCTTGATCCAACGTTACCAAGACCGATCTACATTTTAGGCATGATCGTTCATAATAAACATGTCACAGATGCGTTTGAAGAAGAAGGCATTATTACGCTTGACGGACCGAATCGACTTGAGATTTTAGAAAAGATCGATCGAGGGACGGTCATCTTTACGGCTCATGGCGTTTCACCTGAAGTAAAAGAACGCGCACGAGAAAAAGGGCTTGTCACCATCGATGCGACATGCCCAGACGTCACAAAAACGCATGAGCTCATTCGCGAGAAAGTTGCTAATGGATATGAAGTCATTTACATTGGAAAGAAAGGACACCCTGAACCTGAAGGGGCAATTGGCGTCGCACCTCATGCCGTTCATTTAATCGAGAAACCTGAAGATGTGGAACAACTGAATATTCAATCAGAACACATTATTGTAACGAACCAAACAACAATGAGTCAATGGGACGTTGCGCATATTATGGAAAAAGTAAAAGAAAAATATCCGCATGCTGAAATGCATCGTGAAATTTGTCTAGCGACGCAAGTACGGCAAGAAGCGGTCGCTGAACAAGCGAAAGAAGCAGATGTGACGATTGTTGTTGGCGACCCGCGAAGCAATAACTCAAATCGACTTGCTCAAGTATCCGAAGAAATTGCCGGAACGAAGGCTTATCGGGTAGCGGATGTGACAGAAATCGATATTGAATGGATTAAAGATGCGAAAAAAGTGGCGGTTACTGCTGGTGCATCGACGCCAACACCGATTACAAAAGAAGTCGTTGACTTTTTAGAGCAGTTTGATCCAAATCGTCCTGAAACATGGAAGCGTGAACGAAAAGTACCGCTAACAAAAATTTTACCGAAAGTGAAAAAAAGAGGCGAATAAGCCTCTTTTTTATATGAACGTAAATGGTTCTGTATTCGCTTGAGACACATATATATCAACTGCAAATTTTTGTTGTGCGCACATCGTTTTTAATACGTTCGCTACCCCTTCTTTCATCACTTTTTCGACATGATGTCCCGGATCAACGACGTTTAAACCGAGCATTAACGCATCATGTGCGACGTGATAGTATAAGTCGCCAGTAACGTA
This sequence comes from Anoxybacillus sp., assembly GCF_036834105.1. Lineage (NCBI taxonomy): Bacteria > Bacillati > Bacillota > Bacilli > Caryophanales > Anoxybacillaceae > Anoxybacillus > Anoxybacillus sp. Next base: position 27,573 of record NZ_DAITON010000010.1, read on the forward strand.
CACATCCGCACCTCGCATTTTTGCCTCGCGAATATATTTATTTCCGTCTCCTCCGATAACCGCTACTTTGCGAACGCGGCTATCTAACTCGCCGACGACACGAACAGCCGGCACTTGCAATGACGCCTTCACATGTTCAGCGAATTGTTGCAACGTCATTTCTTCGCTTAACTTGCCGATCCGTCCAAGCCCATATGCCGTTCCTTTATTTTCAAGTGGATATATGTCATATGCCACTTCTTCATACGGATGTGCCTGTAACATGGCCCGCACCACTTTTCGTTGCAAGCTGGCAGGAACAATCGTTTCAATCCGTACTTCTTCTACTGTCTCTAACGTTCCTTGCTGACCGATAAACGGATTGGCTCCTTCTTCTGGCAAAAAGGTGCCAACCCCTTCACTGTTAAATGTGCAATGACTATAATTTCCGATATGCCCAGCCCCCGCATCACCCATTGCCTCTCTCACCGCGTCCGCATGCGTACGCGGCACATATACAACAAGCTTTTTTAGCGGCTCCTCATACGTTGGAACGAGAACGTCAACGTCTTGCAGTTGCAAAGCTTCAGCAAGCCAATCATTCACCCCTCCTTTTGCAATATCTAAATTCGTATGCGCAGCGTAGACGGCAATATCGTGTTTTATACATTTTTCAATCATTCGACCGTACGGTTGGTCGGTCACAATATGTTTGAGCGGGCGGAAAATCGGTGGATGGTGGGCAATGATTAAATCGATTTGATGTTCAATCGCTTCATCGACAACTTGTTCTAACACATCTAGCGTAATCATGACACGGCGAATCGGTTTATTTAATGTACCGATTTGCAAACCAATTTTGTCGTCTTCCATCGCCAAATGTTTCGGAGCAAATTGTTCGAACAGCTGAATGATTTCATATCCGTTTGGCGTTTTCATCGTTTTAAAGCCTCCTCTACTATGCGTAATGTTTCAATAAACTGTTGCTTCTTTTTTATCGCTTCTTCTGTTTTTGCATGTTTTAACTGCTCGATCACATCGCGCCAATGACTCATTTCCATCATCCATTTCTTTTCGAACGCTTCATTTCTTTCTTTTAATAAAAATGGACCGAGCAACAATTCGACATGGAGTTGTGTATATGGTCGATGCGGATGACCTCGTTCGGCAACGAGCACTTCATAAATTTGTCCATCTTCCTCTAAAATGCGCTCACCAATCAATTCCCAATCATTTTCCAATAGCCATTTACGCACAATATGAGCGCCAACGTTCGGCTGTAAAATTAACCGTTTAACAACGCATAGTTTTTCTTTCCCTGCTTCTAAAATGTTGGAGATGAGCGTTCCTCCCATTCCGGCAATCGTCACACAATCCACTTCATTTGGCGCTACAACTTGTAGACCGTCTCCTTTACGAACGGAAATAACGTGAGAAAGTCCGCACTTTTCTACTTGCTGTTTTGCTGAACGAAACGGTCCATCTGCTACTTCCCCCGCAATCGCTTTTGTTATGTATCCATGTAAATACGCATAACATGGCAAATACGCATGATCTGATCCGATATCTGCCAACACGCTTCCTTTTGGAATAAATGAAACGACCGTTTGCAATCGCTTAGATAATTGTAATTCATTCACAATGATCACCACGCTTTTTTCTTCAGTTTATCACGTTTTACAAAAAACGAAAAATCCCTTCACCGAAGTAAAGGGACTTTTCAGCTTCGTTTATTTCAATTCGGCAAGCCATTTTGCCATTTCTTCTGCTTGATCCGCAGGTACTAATCCAGCTGGCATGCTTCCACGACCGTTTACTAATACCTCTTTAATTTGGTCGACAGATAAACGATCGCCCACGCCTGTTAATGCTGGACCAACGCCACCTTCATAGTTCGCACCATGACATGCTACACAGCTTTTCTTGTAAATGTCTTCTGGACCAGCTGCTGCTGTTTCTTCTGTCTTTGCGCCGCCTTCTTTCTCTTTCGCGACTTCTTTCATATCTCCGAGGCCTTTTACAGACAGAAAGAAAATGAGACCAATTCCCATCACCATAATGAGTGCAAATGGGATTAACGGATTGCGATTCATACTTTACCCTCCCTTATGTAATAAAGCATGTTTTTCAAAATGAAAACGTTACAAACAATTTTATTGTACTTTAAATTCCCATAAAGGAAAAGCCCCGTATGTAAATTTTTTTAAATGAAAAATGAAGAAATAAGAAGAATGATGCCGACAACGCCCGAAATGAAAAAATACATAAGCGAAAAACGCCAACCGATCAACAGCCAGACGAAACAGTTGAACATAACTGCCGCCGCTAATGCATTCGTACTTCCCGAGAAATAAAAATCGCTCGCACGAATCGAAAGAAGGAGCAACGACAAAGCTCCAACAATAAGCGCAATATGCGTTAACATCTTGTTTTGCACAAAAAAACGAACGGCTATAAAACAAATTATGACAAAAAGTGACAAAATGAGCGTTTGCAAAACGAACGACAATTCAGTAAAATAAATGACAAGAAGAGCAAGCGGTAAACATATGCCGATCATCGCCATCGTTGCACGGATTGCCCATGTCGGTACTTGTCTCGTTGATCGTTCAACATCGTCACGATTTCCTTCTGTATACAATGCAAGAAGAAAATCGCAATATTGTTCCGGCAACAGCCGCGTCTTCTTCCAATACTTAATTTCGTTAATAATGATCTCTTTTCGTTTTTGTTCCATTGAATACGCATTCCTTCCTAAATAAAGAAATAGCTTACTTCTATTGTAAGAAGTAAACTATTTCTTGTAAACGGTTATTCTAAAAAGTCTTTTAAACGTTTGCTACGGCTTGGATGGCGTAGTTTTCGCAACGCTTTCGCTTCAATTTGGCGAATGCGCTCGCGCGTCACACCAAACACTTTTCCGACTTCTTCAAGCGTTCGCGTCCGTCCATCGTCAAGGCCGAAGCGAAGACGAAGCACGTTTTCTTCTCGATCTGTTAGCGTATCTAACACGTCTTCGAGCTGTTCTTTCAATAGTTCATACGCCGCATGTTCGGCAGGAGATGTCGCATCTTGGTCTTCAATGAAGTCACCTAAATGCGAATCGTCTTCTTCGCCAATCGGTGTTTCAAGCGACACAGGTTCTTGAGCAATTTTTAAAATTTCTCTCACTTTTTCTGGTGTTAAATCCATCTCTTCTGCAATTTCTTCAGGAGATGGCTCGCGACCGAGATCTTGCAACAGCTGACGCTGAACGCGAATAAGCTTGTTAATCGTTTCAACCATATGGACAGGAATGCGGATCGTACGCGCTTGGTCAGCAATGGCGCGCGTAATTGCTTGGCGAATCCACCATGTTGCGTACGTGCTAAATTTATATCCTTTGCGGTAATCAAATTTCTCGACCGCCTTGATTAAGCCCATATTCCCTTCTTGAATTAAGTCAAGGAAAAGCATACCGCGACCGACGTAACGTTTCGCAATGCTTACGACGAGGCGGAGATTCGCTTCTGCTAGACGACGTTTAGCTTCTTCGTCTCCTTGTTCAATACGTTTCGCTAGTTCAATTTCTTCCTCCGCTGACAATAGCGGAACGCGGCCGATTTCTTTTAAATACATGCGAACAGGATCGTTAATTTTCACGCCCGGCGGAACGCTTAAATCGTTTAAATCGAACTCTTCATCTTTCAAATCGTCGAAATCTGGATCGTCTAAATCAGCATCATCGAGATCAGACTCGCCGACGACTTCGATACCTTGTTCGCTCAAATACTCATAATATTCATCCATTTGATCGGAATCGAGATCAAACGGGGATAATCGTTCAGCGATTTCTTCATAGGTAAGAACACCACGTTTTTTACCTAGTTCAACTAATTGTTCTTTTACTTGTTCTAACGTTAAATCGGAATGTGTTGACTTTTCAGCCATTTATTCCCCTCCTTCCAAAATGCAAAGACTTTCGCAATGCGATGATCTCACTTGCAATGCGTTTGGCGCGCTCATAATCTTTTTGTCGTTCGGCTTCACGTAGCTGCGCTTCTTTTTGCTTCAACAACTGTTCTTGAGGGTAATTGAGCACGCATTGGATATAATCTTGTAACTCTGCTGATGAAATATTTTCGTTTATCGGCATCATCGCCAGCTCTGTAACGGTGCGCTTTAATTGTGGATCATGAATGCGTTCAAGTAACGAGCTTACATCGGGTTCGTGTCCTTCTTCGTAAAACGCATATACATAAGCGACAATGGCGCGATGTTCTTCAATGTTGAATGCTCCTTCAATCGCTTGTTGAACCGTAAAGGCGATCGCTTTATCACGCAACATATGTGCGATTAACATCCGCTCTGCCTTTTGAAAGGCTGGCAACAATTTCGATTTCGTAGGCGGCAATACTGTTTCGCGATGCTCTTTCTTGCGTTCAACTTGTTGCTTCTTCCCATATACCGCCATTTGTTCGCGCAATGCATCCATTGAAATAGAAAACTCATCAGCAAGTTGTCGCAAGTAATAATCGGCTTCAATCGCATTAGATAACCGGCTAATTTCTTTTACCGCTTCTTCAATGTAGCGAAGACGCTCGCTTTCGTTTTGTAAATGATGACCGCGCTTTAAATATTCAAGCTTAAACGCCGTCAACGACAAGCTCGCATCAAGTACGTGATGACGAAAACGATCAGCACCGTATCGACGCACGTACTCATCAGGATCGAGTCCATCTGGCATCATCGCGACTTTTACGTAGCAACCAGCCTCAACGAGCGTTTCTGACGCCCGCAACGCAGCATCTATCCCAGCTCGATCACCATCGTAACAAACGATCACCGACGAGGCGTTTCGACGCAGCATACGTGCTTGCTCTTCTGATAACGCCGTCCCCATCGTTGCTACCGCATGGGTAATGCCCGCTTGCACAGCAGCAATTACATCTGCAAACCCTTCAAGTAGAACGACTTGCTGCTTTTGCCTCATCGGCAAACGCGCCTCATGAAAATGATATAAAATGTTTCGTTTATTAAAAATGGGTGTTTCAGGGCTATTGACGTACTTCGGATCTTCGTTTCCGAGCGTTCTGCCCGAAAAGGCAACCGTTTCTCCTTGATGGTTATGAATCGGAAACATAATGCGGTGGCGAAAACGATCAAAATATGAGTCCTCACCTGATTTTTTCGCAATTAAGCCCGCCCGTTCCATAAGTGGAAGGGAAAAGCCTTTGTTTGCTAAAAACGTAACAGCCGCATTCCAAGATGGCAAAGCGTAGCCAATTTCGAACTGTTCAATGACCTCGAGCGTAAATCCACGTTGAAGCAAGTAGTTTAGTGCTTCCTCTCCTTCATTTGTATGCATAAGCAAATGGTGATAAAACTTTTTTAACAGCTCATGTGCTGCAACCATCACCGCTGTTTCTGTTCGTTTAGCCGATGGATGATCATCGACAACGTCCGATAAGTCCACATTTGCCCGCGGCGCCAATCGCTTTACAGCCTCAATGAATGTGATCCCTTCAATTTCCATTAAAAACGAAAACACATTTCCGCCTGCTCCACATCCAAAACAGTAGTAAATTTGTTTTTCTGGTGAAACAGAAAAAGAAGGTGTTTTCTCTCCGTGGAAAGGACATAATCCAAAGTAGTTGCGCCCTTGCTTCTTCAGTGAAACATACTGCTGAATGATGTCTACAATATCGACTGAGCGACGAATGTGCTCAACCGTTTCTTCAGGAATGCGTTGTCCCATGTTCCAACAGCTCCAAACATATTTCGACAAAACTCGTTTCTGATATAGAAATGTTTTGTATGTTTTTATTCTCCATCGCGCGAAACAATCCTTCTTTTTGCGAAAAAAATATTGTCGAAAATCCCGATGTATTGTCACTTGACAATTAGCTATAAATAGTTTATTCGTCCTATGTTCAGTCTAAACCTGTTTTATCACAATTTTTTATTATAATATAAAAAACATGAGTTGGCTATAAAAATACATCAAAATGAAAAGCACATATCACTATTGTGACTGTGCTCCATTCGTTTATTTCTCTCTTTTCCGCATAATATTCATGATGACGTTTGCTGTTTCTTCAACAGCTTTATTTGTTACATCGATGACTTCGCAGCCAATTTTTTTTACGATGCCATCAAAATATTGCAATTCCTCTTTAATCCGATCGATATTTGCATAAATGGCGCGATCATCTAACCCGAGCGACTTCAATCGCTCACGACGAATTTCATTTAACTTTTCTGGGCTAATTTTCAATCCAAAACATTTTTCTGGCGGCACTTGAAATAGCTCTTCTGGCGGATCAACTTCTGGAACGATGGGCACGTTCGCTACTTTAAAGCGCTTATGGGCTAAATATTGTGATAATGGCGTTTTTGACGTGCGTGATACGCCAATTAACACGATATCTGCTCGCAAAATGCCGCGCGGATCACGTCCATCGTCGTATTTCACTGCAAATTCGATAGCTTCAATTTTACGGAAGTAATCTTCATCTAGTACACGAACAGGTCCTGGCTCGCAACGTGGCGTCATTCCGAATAGTTGTTCCATTTGTTCAATGAGCGGCCCGATAATGTCATATACTGGAACTCCTTCACGTGCCGCCTCAGCTAATAAAAATCGGCGCATTTCTGGTATCACTAATGTAAATACAATGATCCCTCGGTTCATTTTAGCTAAAGCGACAACTTCCGATAACGTCTCGACGTCCTCTACGTACGGGACACGTCGGAACTGCACGAGCGCCCCTTGAAACTGACTCGCCGCCGCCTTCACAACGAGTTCTGCCGTCTCTCCTGCTGAATCGGATACGACGTATACGATCTGGCTCATGTTTTTCCCCCTTTAAAGCACGTCTTCTTTCGCTAGCGCGACAAGCACCTTCGTCATATTTGTTTTCGTGATGCGCCCAACAACTTCATACCCTTTGTCTACTTTTTTAACGACAGGCATCGCATCAATTTGTTTTTCAATCAATTTTTGGGCGACATCAATAAGTAAGTCATCTTTTTCACAAAATGTAATATTCGGCATTCTCGTCATAATGATATTGACAGGGATCGATGTTAACTCTTGTTTTCCGATGCTCGCGCGAAGCAAATCTTTCCGAGATAAAACGCCGACGAGCAAAGATTCCTCGTCCACGACAAACAACGTGCCAACATCCTCTAAAAACATCGTGACAATCGCATCATAGACGCTCACGTTTTCATGAATGACAACAGGAATGGATTGATAGTCACTTACTTTAATTTTTTTAATTTTATCGGCAAGCAACTGCGTCCCTGTTTTTCCTGTGTAAAAATAACCGACACGAGGTCTCGCCTCTAAATATCCCGCCATCGTCAAAATGGCCAAGTCTGGTCTCAACGTCGCACGCGTCAAATTAAGCTTCTCAGCGATGTGCTCACCTGTAATCGGACCGTGATCTTTGACGATTTGCAAAATTTGTTCTTGACGTTTATTGAGTTCGATTGTCGCTCACCACCTTACAATAGGCTACATTATAAGACCATATTATAATTCATCTTCATATTTTGCAAACAAAA